>CAITYE010000057.1 GCA_903896535.1 uncultured Paracraurococcus sp. | reverse complement strand
GACCCCCCGCTCCGCGCCGAGCCGCCCCCCTCCAACCCACGGCGCCGCTGGCGTCGCAACCCCCACGCCCCGCGCACCCATTGGGGCGCGCCCGCACCCCTCGCCCCGGCCTGATCCCCGCCCGCCCAACCGCGCAGCCGCCGCGCCCAGCCTGCCGCCACCGCGAAGGGGATCGCGCACGCCAACCTCCATCGGCGCGAAGTCGCGGCCATGGCGCGTCGCCACCACCAGCCCGCCGGCCGGCGCGATGCAGGCAATGCTGAAATCGGCGAAGCCGGGCGCCATGCCCGGCGCGCGTGCCGCGCGCTGCAACGGCCGCGCCAAGAAACGGGACGCGTTGCGGCGGCATCGCCGAAGGCGTTGAATCCCGCAAACGAACAAAATTCACAGCAGGCTGCGTGAACCCATGCGAACGCAGCCTGCCCTACCGCGCCGCCGCGGTGTCGCAGGGCAGCACCCGCTCCGGGTCGCTATCCGGCAAGGCGGCCCGCCCGCCGCCGCGCGAAGCCCAGCCCCAGCAAGCCCACCCCCACGGCCAGCAGCCCCGCCGGCTCCGGCACCGCGCTGGCCGGCGTCACCACGAAGCTGGTCAGGGTGATGCCCTGGAAGGGGTGCGCCGTATTGGCATAGCCGTAATTCGGCCCGGCGCTGTCGTAGAAGAAGGCGCCCGTGGTGTCGCCGCCGATCGGCGCGGCCAGGGTGAAGCCCACCCCCGGCCAATCCAGGAAAGGTGCGGGCATGTAAAGCAGGTTATCCACCTGCACCCCGCCGACGACGGTCCCCGCCGGCAGCACGCCGGTGACGGCAACGCCCTCGATGGTGCCGGTCATGCCGGTGATCAAATAGGGGCCGCCCAGCGGCGTATCCGCCGTAAGGAAGGTGCCGGACGCTGTCGCGCCCCCGGTCGTGGCAGACCAGTCATAGACCGCGGCCATGCCGCGCCCGGGCGGGGCCAGCAGCAGGGCGGTGGCGGCCAGCAGGGCCAGGCGGCAGGTCTGGGGCATGCGTGTCCTCGGCGACAGCGGCGGGGTGGCGGGTCGGGCCGCCGCGCTTATGACTCGCGTCCAGGCCTCTCGCAATATCAGGGCGCGATATCCCAGCCGATGGCCTCCCCTGACCGGATATTGCGCTCATACTGGTCCCGGCAGCCCAAATTTGAGTGTGTCAGCCCCTTCGGACAATCTAGAATTTTAATTCTGACTAAATTGTGAACATGCCTTGCATCGCTCACTGATCCGTGACCCATTCCTTTTGATAACTTGCTTTCGTATGGAAACTGAATTGGCCAGCCCTCCGCGGATCAGTTGTCACGAGGGAAATACCGATGCGCATTACTAAAATTAGCCTGATTGCGACCCTTTTGGCCGCGCCCCTGTTCGGCTTGACGGATCGCGCCCAGGCGACGAGCAGTGTCCTCGCGGTGTTCGATGTGGCCGGCAATGCCACCGCCATCATCGATAACGGGTCCGGCCCGACCGTCTTTTCCGCCCCGGGGGCCGGCACCTTCGATCCGAGCTATGGCCCCG
>CAITYE010000056.1 GCA_903896535.1 uncultured Paracraurococcus sp. | reverse complement strand
GAGGCCACGCGCTTCGGCGGTCGGGTTGTCAGCAACCTGGTGAACTTCGCCGGGCCGGTCTGGGGCGTGAACCCGAAATATGCCGGCCAGACCCTGCACGGCCGGCCCTGCTTCGCCCAACTCGCGGACCTGCCGGCGGCGCCGGATTGCGTCCTCATCGCCCTGCCGCGCGAACAGGTGATGGGTGCGATCGAGGCCTGCATCGCCAAGGGGGCGGGTGGCGCCATCGTCTTCGCCTCCGGCTATGGCGAGACCGGCCTGGCGGACCGCCAGGCGGACGAAGCGCGGCTGCGCGACCGCTGCCGTGAAGCCGGGCTGCCGCTGGTCGGTGTGAACTGCCTGGGCATTGTCGATCACGTGAAGAAGGCCGGCGTCACCTTCATGCCGGAATATGTCCGCATGACCGCGCCGGCCGGTGGCGTCGCCATCACCAGCCAGTCCGGCGCGCTGGGCTATGCGCTGATGCAGGCGGCGGAGCGCGGCTTTTCCGTCTGCCACATGACGACGGCGGGCAATGCCACCGACCTCGATGTCTGCGACCTTGCCGCCTATCAGCTTTCCATGCCGGAATGCCGCGCCGTGGCCTTGGCGGTGGAGGGCCTGCACGATGGCCGCCGCCTGCTGCTGCTGGGGGACGCCGCGCGCCGCGCCGGCAAGCCGATCATCGCCCTCAAGCTTGGCCGAGGCGCTGCGGGGGCGGCGGCGGCGGCGTCCCACACCGGCTCCCTCGCCGGCTCCGCGCTTGCCTGGTCGGCGGCCTTCCGCCGAGCGGGCATGGTGGAGGTGGAGGACTACGACGCGCTGCTGGAAACCGCCGCGCTCTTCGCCAAAACCGGCCGGCCCAGCGCGCCGGGCGTGGCGATTGTCACCGCCTCCGGCGGCGCCGGCATCATGGCGGCCGACCATGCGGAGATACTGGGGCTGGACATGCCGCAGCCTTCGGACGCCGCGCGCGCCGTGCTGGAAGCGGCGATCCCGGATTTCGGCGCCGCGCGCAACCCTTGCGACCTGACCGCCCAGGCCGCCGGCAACCCGGCGAGCTTCGGCAAATGCGTGGCCGCCATGGCGGCCGACCCGCATTACGGCGTGATCGTCTACCCGCAGGTCTATTCGCACCACCAGACCACGCCCGCCCGCATCGCCGAGATTGCCGGGCTGATCGCGCAAGTGGGCAAGCCCATCATCATCGCCTGGATTCCCGAACAGCTGGAAGGGCCGGGCGCGGTCGCGGCCGATGCCTCCCCCACCGTGCCCATCTTCCGGTCCATGCGCCGGCTGATGCGCGCGGTGCAGCTGTGGCACCAGTATTGGGCCGGGCAGGACCGCACCACGCCCGAAGCCCCCGCCGGGCTGGCCGCCGCCCTGGCCGCGCTGCCCGCGCCCGGCGGGCTGCTGGCGGAAGCCGAGGCCAAGGCGCTGTTCGGCCGCATCGGCGTGCCGGTGGTGGAAGAACGCCGCGCCGCGACCGCCGAAGCCGCCGCCGCCGCCGCCGCCGCGCTGGGCTTCCCCGTGGTGCTGAAGCTGGACAGCCCGGATATCGCCCACAAGACCGAAGTGGGCGGGGTGAAGCTGCGCCTGGCCGATGCCGCCGCCGTGCAAGCGGCCTTCGCCGAGATCATGGCCAGCGCCAAACACCACGCCCCCACCGCGCGGCTGGACGGCGTGCTGGTGCAGCCCATGGCGCGCCCGGGGGTGGAGCTGATCCTGGGCGGGCGGCAGGACGGGCAGTTCGGCCCGCTGGTGCTGGTGGGCACCGGCGGCGTGCAGGCGGAGCTGTGGAAGGATGTGGCGCTCGACCTCGCCCCCGTCTCACCGGCCCGGGCGGAGGCGATGCTGCGCAGCCTGAAGGGATTTCCGTTGTTGGACGGATTCAGGGGCGCCCCGCGCGCCGATGTGCCCGCCGTGGCGCGGGCGGTGTCTGCCTTTTCCGTCCTGCTGGCCGCGGCCGGCGGCCGGATTGCGGAGGCAGAGGCGAACCCGCTGATCGCGGGGGCGTGGGGGTGCGTGGCGGTGGATGGGTTGGTGAAGGGGGGCTAACCCTCCGCCGCGTAGAGCCTATCCAGTTCCTCGGCATAGGCGGCGCGGAGTTGGGCGGCTTCGGTGTCTGGCAGCCAACGGGCGAGGCCATCGAAGCGCATCTCCGCCAGCGCGGATTGGGTGTAATCGGCCCAGGGCAGGCGCTGCGCGGCGCGCGCCTCAGCCAGCAGCGCCAGCAGCGTGGCGCGCTGGCGGGCGATGAAATCGGCGGGGATGTCTTCGGTTAACGTGTCCGGGGACACGGCCGGGGCAGGCGTTGCGAAAAGGTCGGTCTGTTCGGCGCTGCGCGACATGGCGGCACGATAGCGGGGGCGGTCGAGTCGTGGCCTCCTGGCCCGCTTGCGGGAGACTCCGGTCCCCGCCACGCTGCGCAGGTGAGCAATGACGCTGCCCTTGAAGCCTTCATCGAACGCTGGGCCGCTTCGGCCGGCGCCGAACGCGCCAATTACGCCCGCTTCCTGGATGAACTCTGCGACGTCATCGGCGTGCCGCGCCCGGATGCGGCGACCGGTAGCGGTGGCGATTACCGGTATGAGCGCGGCGTCACGCATCGCACCCTGGACGGCATCGCCACGACGCGCCGGATCGATCTCTACAAGCGCGGCTGCTTCATCCTGGAAGCCAAGCAGCACACCGACCCGCCCAGCCCAGCGAACCTGTTCACGCTGAGCGAGCCGGAACGCCGCAGCACCATCCGCCGCTCCCCGGGCTGGACCCAGGCCATGCTGAAGGCAAAGGGGCAGGCGGAAGGCTATGCGAAGGACCTGCCGCCGGAAGAAGGCTGGCCGCCCTTTCTCATCGTCTGCGATGTCGGCTTCTGCCTGGACCTCTACGCCGATTTCACCGGCACCGGGAAGCACTACGCGCAATCCCCGGACCGCGAGGGCTTTCGCCTTTATCTGCCTCATCTGCGCCGGCCAGAGGTGCGGGAGCGGCTGCGGCTGATCTGGACGATGCCCGCGGCGTTGAACCCGGCCCAGCAAAGGGTGCGCGTCACCCGCGAAATTGCCGTGCTGCTGGCCCGGCTTGCCCGCGCGCTGGAAGGGCCGAAGGACAAGCCGCGCCATGCGCCGGAACAGGTGGCCACCTTCCTGATGCGCTGCATCTTTTCCATGTTCGCGCAATCCGTGGGGCTGCTGCCCAAGCCCACCACCTTTATCGATTTGCTGGAGGATTGCCGCGGCAACCTGCCGGGCTTCGTGCCGCTGCTGAGCGAATTCTGGCGGGCGATGGATGCCGGGGGCTTCTCGACCTCGGCCCGCGCCACGCTCTGGCGCTTCAATGGCGGGCTCTTCGCCCCTGGCCCGCATGGGCCGGCGGAACCGCTGCCGGTGGATGCGGAGATGCTGGAATTGCTGATCCAGGCGGCGCGGCGGGATTGGGCGGATGTGGAACCGGCGATCTTCGGCACGCTGCTGGAAAACGCCCTGGATACCCGCCAGCGCAGCGAATTGGGCGCGCATTTCACCCCGCGCGCCTTCGTGGAACGGCTGGTGCTGCCCACCGTGATGGAACCGCTGCGCGCTGAGTGGGACGGCGTGAAGGCGGCGGCGGTGACGGCGGCGGAGCGTGAGGACCGCCCGGGCGCGGCGGCGCTGGTCCGCACCTTCCATGCCCGGCTTTGTGCCGTGCGGGTGCTGGACCCGGCCTGCGGCACCGGCAATTTCCTCTACATCACGCTGGAGCTGATGAAGCGGCTGGAAGGGGAGGTGCTGGACCTGCTGGCCGACCTCGACCCGGGGGAGGGCGACCGGCTCGCGCTGAGCGGCGCCAGTATCGACCCGCACCAGTTCCTTGGCATCGAGAAGAACCCGCGCGCCGTGCCGGTGGCGGAGCTGGTCCTTTGGATCGGGTATCTGCAATGGCATTTCCGCACCCGGGGCAAGGCGCCCCCGGCCGAGCCCATTTTGCGCGACTTCAAAAATATCCGCGCCGGGGATGCGCTGCTGAGCTTCGCGGGGGAGGAGCCGGAGCGCGACGCGCGCGGCGCCCCCGTCAGCCGCTGGGGCGGCCGGACGAAGCTGCACCCGATCACGGGGGAAGCGGTGCCGGATGAAACCGACCGCGTCCTGGTGCTGCGGCCGGTCGGCGCCAAGCCGACGCTTTGGCCGGAGGCGGAGTTCATCGTCGGCAACCCGCCCTTCATCGCCGGCAAGGATTTGCGGGCGGAGCTGGGCGATGGCTATGCCGAAGCGCTTTGGGCCGCCTATCCCAAGGTGCCGAAATCGGCCGACCTCGCCATGCATTTCTGGTGGAAGGCGGCGCAGGCGCTGCGGGCAGGGGCGGTGACGCGGGGCAAGCCAGCGCCGGCGGTGACGCGGCGCTTCGGGCTTATCACCTCCAACAGCATCCGGCAGGTGTTTTGTCGCCGCGTGGTGGCGGCGGCCTTGGAGGACCGGGCGCCGGTGCGGCTGGTGTTCGCCATTCCCGACCATCCCTGGACCGATGGCGCGGGCACGGCGGCGGTGCGGATTGCCATGACCGTGGCCGAACCCGGCGCGGGCAAGGGGCTATTGGCGACCGTGACGGCGGAGACACCGGGCGCCGACGGGGTGCCGGGCGTGGACATCGCGATGCGCGAGGGCATCATCAACGCCGACCTGACCATCGGGGCGGATGTCAAAACGGCAAAGCCGCTCCGCGCGAACGAGCGTTTGGCCAGCCCCGGCTTCAAGCTGCACGGCGATGGCTTCCTGGTCACGCCGCAGCAGGCACGGGCGCTCGGTCTGGGCCGCGTGCCCGGGCTCGATAAACACATTCGGCCGTATCTGAACGGGCGCGACCTGCAGCAACGATCACGCGGCCTGATGGTCATCGACCTCTTCGGCCTGACCGAGGCGGAGGTGCGGGCGCGGTTCCCAGATGTATACCAGCATCTATTGCTGCATGTCCGCCCGGAGCGCGACCTGAACAATCGGGCGTCTTACCGGGAGAACTGGTGGATTTTCGGCGAGCCGCGCCGGGAGTTGCGCCCAGCCCTGCGCGGACTATCTCGCTACATTGCCACGGTGGAGACGGCGAAGCATCGGGTTTTTACCTTTGTCCCATTTAATGTCGCGCCCGATAATAAGCTGATCATCATTGCGGCAGACGACTCATGGTTTTTAGGCGTCCTACAATCGCGTCACCACGTTGAGTGGATGCTCGCGCAAGGCAACTGGCTCGGCGTCGGCAATGATCCCGTCTACGCGAAGACCCAGTGCTTCGACCCCTATCCGTTCCCCCCCCCCCAACAATCTCACCGAAATCGCCGCGATCGCCGAGGAACTGGACGCACTCCGAAAAGCCCGCCTCGCCGCGCACCCGCAGCTCACCCTGACCAGTCTCTACAACGTGCTGGCGGCTCTGCGCGAAGGTCGCGAACTGACCGAGGCGGAGCAGGCCATCCACAAAGCCGGGCAGGTCTCGATCCTGCAGCAACAGCATGACCGGCTGGATGCGGCGGCCGCCGCCGCCTATGGCTGGCCGGCCGATTTGCCGGCGGCGGAAATCGTCGCCCGCCTCGTCGCGCTGAACGCCGAACGGGTGAAGGAAGAAGCCGCCGGCACCATCCGCTGGCTGCGCCCGGCATTCCAGGCCCCGCAGGAGGTGGCCCGCCCCGTCGAACAGGCCGCGCTGGATGTGGGGGAGGTCGTGGGTCCCGGCCTGCCCGTTTGGCCGCAGCAGGCGCCGGCGCAGTTCATCGCGCTCCGCGCCGCGCTGGGCCAGGGGCCAGCAACCCCGCCGCAACTCGCCCGGCGCTTCCGGGGCGCCCCACGGGCGCCGCGCCTGGGCGAAATGCTCGCCACCCTGGCGGCGCTGGGGCAGGCCCGGCCGCTGGGCGATGGGCGCTACGCGGCGTAGGGCTCCACGTTCCATTAACCATTTACCCCTACTCTGTTCCCCAAGGGCGCCCCCCGGGGCGGCCCGCTGTTCTTTGAAGCTGTCCATCCGCTCCGCACCCACCGCCCCGGCCGCGCCGCGCGCGGCGCCGGCCGCTTCAAATCTTGAAGGATTGAAGCGCCCTGCTGATTTTCCGTTGTTCGCCAGGGGTTTGCGCGCCGTCCCCGGGGACCAAGGCCGGTTTTGAGGCACCTTTAAGCCCCTCAAGGTCACGCGCCCTCGCCCACACCCAAAAAATACCAAAAAATGCATGCGATTCGCCCCGCTAGGGGCCCCTCGGGCATTTGTCCGAAACCACTGTAAGCTGGGTTTTGGCAGGTTTTCCGCCCTGCTGGCCCGCGCTTGGGACGGCGCTGGGTTCATGCCGGGCTCTGCGTTCCTTGGCCTAGGGCAGCCTATCTCCGTAGGGATGGATCACGCGGTGATCCATCCAAACGGATATTGCTCTAGGGGTCCGATCCCGACGCTTGGTAGCCAAGCGTCGGGTGAATCGGCCCACTAAATCAATGGCTAGTGGTGCGTTCACATGCGTTCACGCAGCCCGCTCTAGCATGTGTTGGATCGCGCGATTCAGCGCCTTCGGCGATTCCGCCTCATCGCCTCGCGCGCTAGCCCGCCGGCTCTGGCCCGCCGCGCCGGCCCGGGCCAGACTGGCGCTGCGCCGTCTTACGCAAAGCCGCACCGGGGGAACCATGGCCCGCCCACCCATCACCCGCAGCCCCTCCGGCGGCGCCCGCCCGGCCGAGGATTTCCCCGCCCCGGCGGCGGCCTATCTGGACGGCCGGCTCGACCTGGATGGGCTGATCACCGCGCGCTTCGGGCTGGCGGCAATCAACGAAGGTTGTTCGGCGCTGACGCGGGGGGCGGCGACCCGCCGCGTGGTGGTCGTCCCATGACCCCCCTTGGGAAGCTCTACGAAGGTGGCCGCGGCCTGGGCGGCGCGCAGGTCACGGTGGATGGCCGCCCGCTGGACCCACGCTTCGACGTGCAGGCCTTCTCCCCCATGGGGTTCGAATGGACCTATGAGGGCGATGCGCCGCGGCAGTTGGCGCTGGCGCTGCTGTGCGACCATCTGGGCGACCCCGCCCGCGCGCTGGCCCTGACCGAACGCTTCATGCGCGAGGTGGTGGCCGAACTGGACAATGCCTGGGAACTGACAAGCGAGGATATCGCGGCGGCGATCGCCTGAGAGGTCGCCGGGGCGGGCCTTGGTCGGTTCTCAGGCTGCCTGGGTCTCCCGTGGCGGTGTCGCCACGGTCGACCCAGGCAGCCTGGACCTTGAGCCTCCCTAAACTCGGCTTCCTTGCGGGTGATATATCGCCCGATGGATCGAACCTTCTGACATTGTCATGCGACTGTCAACTCAAGACTTGCCGTCTGCCGCCGCCGCCGCTTGACTGCCGCCATGTTGGCTGGCCGCGCCCCCCTTTCCGCCTTCGGACCGCAGAGCGAGCAGGCCTATCAGGCGATTGAGGAGGCCATCGCCACCCTGGTCTTCCGCCCCGGCGCCGCGGTGAGCGAGGCGCAGATCGCCGAGCAGGTGGGCTTCGGCCGCACCCCGGTGCGCGAGGCGCTGCAACGCCTGGCGCGGGAGCGCCTGGTGCAGGTGTTGCCACGCCGGGGCATTGTGATTACCGAGATCGACCCGGCGGCGCAGCTCCGCCTCGTTCTCGTGCGGCGAGAGCTGGAGCGGCTGCTGGCCCAGCTGGCGGCGCGCCAGGCCGATGCCGATCAGCGCGCTGCCTTCGGTGAGATCGCGGCCGGTCTGGCGGAGGTCGCACGGACCGCCGACGATACCGCCTTCCTGCGGCTTGACCGGCAGTTGAACCTGCTGGTGCTGGCTGCCGCCCATAACGAGTTCGCCGCCGCCGCCATGGGCCTGCTGCATGGGCTCTCGCGGCGATTCTGGTATCGCCACGGCCGGCGGGCCGACGGCATGCTGGGCGAGACGGCGCTGGCCCATGCCCGGCTGGCCGAGGCGATCGCCGCCGGCGCTGCGCCGGGCGCGGCTTCAGCTTCGGACGCGCTGATGAACCATATTGAGCGCTTTACCCAGGCAGTGCGGCGTTGACCCCCTTGGCGCGGCGCTGATACGCCAAAGGCAGGCAGGGAAACGAGACCATGCAGGCGACGCTGACCAGGGCCGAGCGGCTGTCCCGCCGGCAGCAGGCCTTCCGG
>CAITYE010000055.1 GCA_903896535.1 uncultured Paracraurococcus sp. | reverse complement strand
TTCGCGCTGGCCGCGGCGCTGGCCCCGGCGCTCGGCTTACGGACGGGCTGGCAGCCGGCTGATTTCCTCGCGCTGGGGACATCGCGGGAGGTGACCGGTCTCGCGCTGCGCGCGCTGCGGCCGCCGCAGGCACCGGACGTGATCGCGCTGCCCACCCTGGCGCCCTTTGGCCTGGCGCAGGTCACGGCCGAGGCCTGCACGCTCTGCCTCGCCTGCACCTCGGCCTGCCCGACCGGCGCGCTCGGCGCCAACCCCGACAGCCCCGAGCTGCGCTTCCTGGAGGCGGATTGCGTGCAATGCGGCCTTTGCGTCGCCACCTGCCCGGAGCGGGCGATCGCCCTGGTGCCGCGGCTGAACTTCGCCGCGACCGCGACGCAGGCGGTCACGGTGAAGGCCGAGGAGCCCGCCTGCTGCTCGCGCTGCGGCAAGGCCTTCGGCACCCGCGCGAGCATCGAGCGCGTGAAGGCCAAGCTGGCCACCCATTGGATGTTCGCCGATCCTGCGCGGCGGGCAGTGTTCGAGATGTGCGAGGATTGCCGGGCGGTGGCGGCGACCGAGGACGGGCTTGACCCCTATGCCGGCCCGCTGCGGCCACCGCCGCGGACGGGCTGACCCGCGCGGTTCAGCCCGGCAGGTTCAGCACGTTCTTGCTGAGGATGTTGCGCTGGATCTCGTTCGATCCGCCATAGATCGTCGCCGGCCGCGCCTGGATATAGAGCCCGCCGAGGTTGAGGTCGCGATTGCCCTCCATCGGCTCCAGCAGCCCGGCATTCTCGCCGGCGATCTCCAGCATGGTGTCGGTGATGCGCTGGAACAGCTCGGTTTGCAGGACCTTGAGCATGGAGACATCGGGGCCGAGCGTTTCGCCACGCTTCAGCTTATCGACATAAGTGCCGAACAGCGCCTTCAGGTCCTCGAAATCCAGGCGGAGGCGGGCATAGGTATCGGCGAAGGCGGGGTCGTCGGCCACCCCCATCCGCTCGGCCAGCAGCTTCAGGCGCGACAGCGCGTAGCCGGACTGGCGGGGCGAGCCGAGGAAGATGCGCTCAAAGCCCAGCAGCGCCTTGGCCATGTCCCAGCCCTTGTTGAGCTGGCCGACGAGATTGGCCTTCGGCACCCGGACATTGTCGAAGAAGACCTCGCAGAACTCATCATGCAGTTCGAGGTTGATGATCGGCCGCACGGTGATGCCAGGCGTGGTCATGTCGACGAGCAGGAAGCTGATGCCTTCCTGCTTCTTCGCGTGCTTGTCGGTGCGAACGAGCAGAAAAATCCAGTTGGCGTCCATCGCCAGCGTGGTCCAGATCTTCTGGCCGTTGACGACGTAGTGGTCGCCATCCAGCACCGCTTCGGTCCGCAGCGCGGCAAGGTCGGAGCCGGCATTGGGTTCCGAATAGCCCTGGCACCAGACATGTTCGCCGGTCAGGATTTTCGGCAGGAATTCCTGCCTCTGCGCTGCGGTCCCGTATTGGATCACCAACGGGCCCAGCATGACGATGCCGTGGTCGTTGCAGCGGGCAACGCCGTGGCGTTCGTATTCCTCGGTCAAGATGATCTGCTTGGCGGGCGAGAGGCCAAGGCCGCCATGTTCCTTCGGCCAGCCGGGGCAGAGCCAGCCCTCCCGCGCCAGGATATGATACCATTCCTGGTTTTCTGCCCAGTGCAGGCGCTTGGGCGGGTTCCGCAGATGCGCCGGGTAATGCGCATGCACGAAGGCCCGCACGACGTGGCGGAACTGGTCGTCCTCCAGCGCGTCGAGTTCGCCAGGGGCGGGGATACGGATCGCGTCCATCACTCATCGCCCTCCGGGGCGGTTGCCATGAAGCGCCGGCGATGCAGCGTGGCGCTGCCGTATTGGTTGGCCACGACCATCGCCTTGCGCAGATAAAGGCCGACATCGTACTGATCGGTATAGCCGATGCCGCCATGCAGCTGGATGCATTGCCGCGTCACCAGCAGCCCGGCTTCCGCCGCCCGGGCCTTGGCGCGGGAGACGGCGGCGCGGCGGGCATCGCCGGTGGCCCCGGCATCCAGCGCAGCGGCCGCGGATTCGACGCTGGCCCGGGTCATTGCCAGGTGCATCTTCAGGTCGGCGGCGCGGTGCTGTAGCGCCTGGAAGGTGCCGATGATGCGCCCGAACTGGCTGCGCGTGCGCAGATAGTCCAGCGTCATCGCGAAGGCGCGCTCCATCCCGCCCAGCAGATAGGCCGCACTGAGCAGCGCCGCTTCGTCCAGCAGCGCATCAAGGGCGATATCGGCGGCGAGCCGTTCCCCCAGCACCGGCACGAAACTGCCGAGATTGCCGCCATCCTGCGTGCGCTCGATCCGCGCCTCTCCGGTCGCGCGATAGAGCGCCAGCCGGCCAGCTTCGCGCACCGGCACGAGATACCCATCGGCCCCGGCCGCCATCGGCACGAAGCAGCGCGGCGCGTCGCGGCCGGCGGCAATATCCAGCGTATCCGCCCTGTCCTGCCAGGCGAGCGGCAGGTAGTGCCGCCCGGCAACGACATCATCGAGCTTCGCCCCGGCCGCCGCCAGCACGGCCGCCGAGAGCATGGCGGCGACCAGCGGTTCCGGCACCAGCGCGGCACCCAGCTCCTCGGCCAGCGCGCAGGCTTCGCCGAGGCCGAGCGCGGCGCCGCCCTGCGCTTCCGGCAGCCGCAGGCCGAGCCAGCCCATCTCTCCCATCTGCACAAGCACCGCGCGGTCGAAGCCAGGATCGGTGAAGCGCAGCGCACGGATGCGCCCGAGATCAGCGCCGGGCGGGGCCACCGCCGCGGCGCTGTCGCGGATCATGCGGATGGATTCGGCGCGATCATCCGCCGTCGCGGCGCTCATGGTCCTCTCCGTCTCGCGCAGGCGCGGTTCAGTTGGTGTGCAGCGTCGCGCCGCTTTTGGCGCGCAGTTCGTCCAGCGTGACGCCGGGCGCCAGGTCGCGCACCACGAAGCCCTTTTCCGGCAGCACGTCGATCACGCCGAGGTTGGTGTAGATGCGGCGCACGCAGGCGAGACCGGTCAGCGGATAGCCGCAGCGTTCCACCAGCTTCGGGCGGCCATCCTTCGTCGTGTGCTCCATCAGCACCCAGACCTGCTTGGCGCCAGCGGCGAGGTCCATGGCGCCGCCGACGGCCGGGGCGGTGTCGTTTTCACTGGTTGCCCAGTTCGCCAGATCGCCGTTCTCCGCCACCTCAAAGGCGCCGAGGACGCAGAGGTCGATATGTCCGCCGCGGATCATCGCGAAGCTATCGGCATGGCCGACGAAGGACGCGCCCTTGGCCAGGGTGATCAACTGCTTGCCGGCATTGATCAGCCAGGGGTCCTCGTTTTCCTTGCTCGGCGCCGGGCCCATGCCGATGACGCCGTTCTCTGACTGGAAGATCACCTCTCGCTCGGCCGGCACATGGTTCGCCACCATGGTCGGGATGCCGATGCCGAGGTTCACGCACCAGCCTTCCGGGACGTCATCGGCAAGGCGGCGGGCCATCTGGTCGCGATTAAAGGGCATGGGGTTGTTCTCCTCTCGCCGGCCGGTCAGGACAGTTCGGGGCGCAGCCAGTCGCCGCCGCGATCCACCTGCACCACGCGGTTCACGTAAACGCCTGGGGTCCCGATCATGTGCGGGTGCAGCGCGCCGAGTTCGCGCACATGCTGCACCTGGGCGATGGTGAGCTCCGCGCCCATCGCCATCACCGGGTTGAAGTTCCCGCCGGAGCCCCGATAGACTAGGTTGCCCCAGCGATCGGCTTCCCAGGCTTCGATCAAGGCGACATCGCCCTTCAGCGCGCGTTCCATGACATAGCGCTTGCCGTCGAAATCCCGGGTTTCCTTGCCGCGTTCCAGCGGCGTGCCGGCGGCGGTCGCGGTGTAGAAGGCGGGGACGCCGGCGCCGGCGGCGCGGATGCGTTCGGCCAGCGTGCCCTGGGGGACGATTTCCAGCTCGATCCTGCCTTCCCGGTACAGGGTTTCGAACACCACGGGGTCGGAGGACCGGGGGAAGCTGCAGATGATTTTGCGGACCCGGCCCAGTTCCATCAGCCGTGCCACGCCAACCCGGCCGACGCCGGCATTGTTCAGCACCGCGGTGAGGTTGCCGGCGCCCTGTTCGATGAGGCCTTCGATCAGCACATCCGGCTGACCGACCGACCCGAAGCCGCCGATCAGCACGGTGGAGCCGTCCTTCACCCCGGCCAATGCTGCGGCCACCGACTGCACGATCTTATTGATCATCCGACCTTTCTCCCTTGCCCTGGCACCTACAATCGCCGCGCCCGCCCGTCCAGGGGGCGGGGCCTTCAGGCGAAGCGGAACAGGCCGTTGCTGACCACGATCTGGTCGCGTTCCACCACGCGGGCGCGGAAGGCGGCGCCGCCGGCTTCGTGCCAGATCTCGGTCCGGATCGTCTCCCCCGGATACACCGGTGAGGAGAAGCGCAGATCCATGCGGCCGAAGCGCGCGGGGTCATACTCACAAAGCAAGCGCAGCAGCGCGTGGCAGACCGTGCCGAAGGTGCACAGCCCATGCAGGATGGGGCGGGGGAACCCGGCGGCGGCGGCCACTTTTGGGTCGATATGGAGGGGGTTGAGGTCGCTGTTCAGGCGATAGACCAGCGCCTGTTCCGGCCGGGTGGCAAGGTCCAGCACCGCATCCGGGGCATGGGCGGGTTCCGGGTGCGGCGCCTTCACCGGCCCGGCGGGACCACCGAACCCCCCATCCCCCCGCAGGAAGGAGGTGGAGGTGAGGGTGGCCAACAGCGCGCCGGTCTTCGCTTCCACCACCTGGCGTTCCGAATACATCAGCGCGCCCTTGCCCGGGCCGCGATCCACCAGACCCGTGACGCGGGACCGGCCGATCACCTCCCCTTCCACCGGCAGGGGGCGATGCAGGATCAAACCCTGTTCGCCATGGACGATCTTGACCCAATCAATGCCCGTATCGGCATTGCGGGACCAGAAGCCAGGCGCGCCAAGGACCACCGGCATGGACGGCATGACCTTCAGCCGCGGTTCATACAGAAAATCCAGCTGGTGTTCATCCATCGGGTCCTGGCCGAGGCCGATGGAGAAATTATAAAGCGCGACATCCTGCCAACGCAGCGTCTGCCGGACCTCTGGGATTCTATAATTGAGCAAGCTTTCATAGGTGATGGCCATGGCGCGGGTCCCCCTGGGCGCATTGAAGGGGATGTTGGCGGGGGCGGCCAGAGGGGTTTTTGGGGGGGTGCCCGAAGCTGCGGGGGCGCGAAAAGCCCAAGTGCAGCGGGGCTTTGGTGGTTTTCGGACAAATCCCCCAGGTGGGGCGTTCGGGGAATGCGGCCCGGCTGGGCGGCGGCGGGCCGGAAAGGCCGGCAGCCAGCGGCTTTGCGGGCTTTCGGACAAATACCCCAGGGGCGGCATTCGGGGGCTTGGCCCGCCCGGTGGCGGGGTTTTTTTGAGAGATTGAGGGATTGAGGCCCGGCCCGGCCAGCCGGCGGCGCCGGGGCGAAGGGCGCGCCTGATCTGGCGATTGCCGCTGGCGCGCCTGAGAATTTTTTGGATTTTAGGGGAATTGAAGGCCCCCGGACGCCATGCGGGCGGGGGAGGCTTGGGGGCGGATGCGGC
>CAITYE010000054.1 GCA_903896535.1 uncultured Paracraurococcus sp. | reverse complement strand
TTCTTCCTGCCCGCGCATCTCGTGCCCGGGGTCGAAGTGGTCCGCGGCGAACATACCGACCCGGCGATCTGCGAGCAGCTGGCGGCGATCATGGCCAGCCTCGGCCGGGTGCCGATCCGCGTGGCGCGCGACGTCCCCGGCTTCCTCGCCAACCGCATCCAGCACGCGATGGTGCGCGAGGCCTTCAACTGCCTGGATGAAGGGCTGGCGAGCCCGGAGGATGTCGATCGCGCGGTCCGCTATACCTTCGGCATGCGGATCATGGGCGCCGGGCCGATCCTGCAGAAGGAACTCGCGGGGCTGGAGACGCAGCTCGCCGCGGTCAGCACCATCTACCCCTCGCTCTGCAACCGCGACGCCCCGGGGCCGACGCTCCAGCGCCTCGTCGCGGCGGGCAAGCTCGGCGCCAAGACCGGCGAGGGCTTCTGGCACTGGACGCCCGAGAGCAGCGCCGCGGCACGGGCGAAGTACGAGGCGATGCTGCTCGCCGCCCTCGCGCTGCTGCGCGAGGAAGGCTGGTAGGCCCAGGCGATGATCCCCGGCGTTCCCCGCATCATCAACGCCTATGGCACCAATACCCGCCTCGGCGGTCGCCCGCTGGCGCCCGAGGTGGTCGCGGCGATGGCCGCGGCGGCGCGGGTGACGGTGGAGATGCACGCGCTGCAGGCGGCCGCCAGCCGGGCGATCGCCGCCGCCACGGGCGCGGAGGCTGGCATCGTCACGGCCGGCGCCTCCGCCGCGCTGCTCCTGGGCGCCGCGGCCTGCATGGCCCGGCTTGATCCCGGCGCGATGAACCGGCTGCCGGATACAACCGGCCTGCCGGACGAGTTCATCATCGTGCGCAGCCAACGCAACATGTATGACCGCGCCCTGCGCGCCGCCGGCGGGCGGTTGATCGAGGTCGGCATCCCCGACCGCGTCAGCGGACCTGGCGTGCGGGATGCCGATCCGTGGGAAATCGCCGAGGCGATCACGCCGCGCACGGCGGCGATTTACTACCTCGCCGGGCCGCGCAGCCAGCCCACGCTCGCTGCCGTCGCGCGCATCGCCGGGGAACGCGGCGTGCCGCTGATCGTCGATGCCGCCGCGCAGTTGCCACCGCGCGACAATCTGCGTCGTTTCCTGGCCGAGGGCGCCGATCTTGTCTGCTTCTCCGGTGGCAAGGCGATCGGCGGCCCGCAGGCGAGCGGCATCCTTGCGGGGCGGCGCGATCTGGTCAGCTCCGCCCTGGTCCAGATGCTCGACCTCGACCTGCCGGCTGAAGAATTCGCCCCGCCGCCGGAATTCGCGCCGCTCGGCCAGCTGCGCGGCCTGCCGCATCACGGCATCGGCCGCAGTTGCAAGACCGGCAAGGAGGAGATCGCGGGGCTGCTGGTGGCCCTGCAGCGCTTCGTCGCCACTGATCCCGCAGTCGAGACGGCCGGCTGGACGGCGCGCCTGCAGGCCGTGGCGGCGGCCGCGCCCGGCCTGCCGTTGCGGCTGCTGGCGGATGGCAGCAAGCCGGGCCTGCCGGTGCTGGTTTGGCAGTTGTCGGCGCCGGCCGTCGCGCAGCGTATCGAGCAGCGGCTGCGGGCGCAGGCCCCGGCGGTGCATGTCGATGCGGCGCGGCTCGGCGATGGCCTGCTTGCGATCAATCCGATCGCGTTCGAGGATGCCGATGCGGTGGTGCTCGGGGCGGCACTCGTCGCCGCGGCAGAGGGGGGTGCATGACGTTCCTGGTGGGCAATGGCGGCGGGTTTTCCGGTGACCGGGTGGATGCGCCGATCCCCGTCGTGCGCAGCCTGGTCCGGCGTGGCCTGCCCGCCGCGCTGTTCTTTGAGACGCTGGGCGAGCGCACCGTCGCCCTGGCCCAGCTCGAACGCCGCCGCGACCCCGAACTCGGCTATGAGCCGATGCTGGAGCGGCTGCTGGAGCCGATCCTGGCGGATTGCGTGCGGCACCGCATTCCGATCCTCGGCAATTTCGGCGCCGCCAATCCGCCCGCCGCCGGGCGGCTGATCGCCCGCCTCGCGCTGCGGCTCGGCCTGCCGGAGTGCCGCATCGCAATCGTCACCGGCGATGACGTCACCGCGACCATCGCGCTCGACCAGTTGCCGGTGCACGAGGCCGATGACAGCCTGGATATGAAATCCGCACGTCTGGTCGCGGCCAATGCCTATATCGGCGCTGAGCCGCTGATCCAGGCGCTGGCGGCGGGCGCCGATGTGGTGGTCGCCGGGCGCACCTCGGACCCCGCGCTCGCCATTGCACCGCTGGCCCACCATTTCGGCTGGGCGCTGGATGATTGGCAGAAGCTGGCGGTCGGCGCCGCCTGCGGGCATTTGCTGGAATGCGGCAGTCAGGTGACCGGCGGCGTTTTCTGGGACCCTGGCTTTAAGGACATCCCCGACCCCGCCAATATCGGCTTCCCGATCGCCGAGGTGACGCAGGATGGCGGCCTTGTCATCACCAAGCCCGAAGATACCGGCGGCATCGTCGATCTGCGGACGGTGAAGGAGCAGCTGCTGTATGAGCTGCATGATCCCAGCCGCTACATCACGCCCGATGTCGTGCTCGACATCGCCGATTGCGAGGTGGCGCAGATCGGCCATGACCGCGTTGCGGTCAGCGGCCTGCGCGGCCATCCACGGCCGGATACGCTGAAGGTGACGGCGAGCTTCGAGGGCACTTGGCTGGGCGAGGGCGAGGTCTCGGTCGCCGGCCCGAACGTGCTGGCGCGCGCCAAGGCGACCGCCGATGTGCTGCTGCGCCGGCTGGAGATGCGCGGCCTGCCGGTCAGGGCGCGGATCGATCTCATCGGCATCGCCTCGGTCCATGAC
>CAITYE010000053.1 GCA_903896535.1 uncultured Paracraurococcus sp. | reverse complement strand
CGGTGATCGTGTTCATCTGCCTTGTTCCTTGGCCCAGCTCTGCAGCATGGCCCGGTCGATGCTGCCAAGGATATGCCGCCTTGTGCCATCGCGGCCGAGCAAATCGGTGCGCGGCAGTTCGCCCTGCCAATCCGGATCGACTTCCCAGCGGAGGCGGGCGGCGAAGCGGTCAGCAAAGCCGTATTGCGGCAATGAACCGAGCCTGGCCCGCCGAGCGGCGTGTGCTATGGTCTCGGCCTGCGCGGGGGGGTCGGTATTGACCAGCACCACCTCGATTCCTGGAAGCCGGCGTGCCAGGTCGGGCCAATGGGGCAGTTCCGCCATGCAGGGCGCGCAGGTGAGCGACCAGAAATGCACGATAGTCGGCTTGCGGGATGCCGCGGTCTCCAGCGCCGCCCAACTGCCGCGGCTGAAGGGTTCGGTGGCCCAAGCCCTTGCCGGCAGGAAGGCGGCCAGCAGCACGCGTCGTTTCATGTTGCCGTCGCCGCCAGCGGGATCAGCCGCCAGCCCTCGGCGGCCGTCTGCCAGGACAGATAGGCGCGGCGGGCGTCGCGCAGCAGCACGGGTCGGTCGGCGGCGTCGCGGGTGGTCGCAACGTCCTTTGGCGTTTCCCAGACGCGACCATCGGCCGAGCTTTGCAAACGGATCCGGGTCGTCTCCCCATCGAATTCCCGCCACACGACAAGCAGCCCATCCGGGGTGGTGAGCAGCCGGCCATGGCCGGGCTGCTGGCGGGCCTCGCCGAGTGCAATCGGGTCGGAAAAGCTGGTCCCGCCATCGGTGCTGAAGGCGTGGAACAGGCCCCGACGGGCCCCGCCACCGCTCCACCAGGCGATGTGCCACGCCCCATCGGCGGCCACCGCGAAGCCCGGCCCGTGATGTGGGCAGGCTTCGATCGCCCAGGCATCGGTGCTGACCCGGTGTGGCGCGCCGTCGATGCCTGCCTCGGTGACGCGACCGACCGCGTGGTCGCGCTGGCTGCCCGGGAAGATGTGGCGCCAAGCGAGCACCGGCGCGCCGCCGACATCGAAGTCGAGGCCGAGGCGGCAACACTCGCAGGTATTCTCGACGACGATCCGGCTGGGCCCGAAGCTGCGCCCGTGATTCTCAGACACCGCCAAGGCGAGTCCGGCGCCCGGCAATGGCTTCTGCCCGGCCCGCGCTACGCCACGCTTGTCGAGCCAGAACAGCCAGACCCGCCCATCCGGCCCCTCGGCGAGATGCTCGAAGCGCTGGCTGGGCGAGACGCCGGGCGCCAATAGCGGCATCGCCGGGGCGAAGCTGCGCCCGCCATCAGCCGAGCGGGCGAGCATCAAGATGCCGTTGTAGTATTGGTCGCGCCGGACCGTCCAAGCGGCGAGCAAGCTGCCGTCGCGCAGCGCTAGCAGCTTCGGCCGCGCCTCGCCATTATCATCGATCGCCGCCGGCTCTGGCGTGATGGCGACCGGCGCTCCGAGTGGGGCTTCCGCGTCGGCGGCCGCGGCAGTCCAGATCCTGCCGCCGGCTGACCAGATCAGCCTCAGCGCGCCGGCGGGATCGAACATCGGCGTGGCGACCGGCGCGCAGGCCAAAGCGCCATCGCAGGCAGCCGGCTTTGGCGCGTGGCCAGCATGCTGCGCCTGGCCGCGCGTCGGCAGCAGAAGCGCCGGGATGCCCAGGAGGGAGCGTCGGTGCATGCTGGGTTTCTCCGTATTCAAAACGTTACCACCAAGCCAGCATAGGCGTTGAAGGGGAGGCCGGGCGCGTATTGCGGCGTTGCGGTCCCCTGCACCTGGGACGCTGTTGCCCAGCGGGTGTTCGTCACGTTCATCAGGCGAGTGTAGATCTTCACATGCGGGTTCAGCGCGTATTCGCCGCGCAGGTTGACCAGCGTGTGCCCGTTATAGGTGAAGGTATTCGCGTCGTTCATGAAGTAGCGACCCATGAGTTGGGTCTCGGCCGCCAGCAGCAGGCCTGGTGCCCAGGTCGGGGTCCAGTCGAGCCCTGCCCAGCCGGAGACGCGCGGTGCGGACATGATGGTGTTGCCGCTGTAGCTGATGCCATTGCTGGTAACCCAAGACAGGTAGCGGTGCACGGCATAGCTGCCGGAGACGCCGAATTTCAGGTCCTGCACGGGGCGGAAGCCGAGGGCGAATTCAGTGCCGTAGTGCAGGGTCTTGCCGTTATTGGTCAGCGTCGGCTGAAGGTTATTGCTCTGGGTCAGGATGTCGTTGAGCTTCAGCGTGCGATAGCCGACCAACTCCCATTGCACCGGTCCGGCGGCGGCGTTCCGCAGGCCGCCTTCCACGGTCTCGGCGGTGATCGGCTGCAGGTTCACGGTATTGGTATTCGCCCCTTCGCGGAACAACTGCGTCACCTGCGGGATGCGGAAGCTCTGGCGGTAATCAGCGAAGACATTGGCCGGGCGCAGGCTCTCGCCTTCGACTGAGGGTGTGATGTCGTAGGTCGCGCCGAGGCTTGGGCTCCATTTATTGAAATACCGATCGGTCGAAGCCGGGCGATAAAACTGCGAATTGTTACCAAGGCCTGCGTTGAAGGCGCCCGCCGCCAGGTTGTTGGTGTACTGATAGCCCAGGGCATTGTAGCGAAGCCCGCCGGTGATCCGCAGCTTTTCGATCGGAGATGTCTCGATCAGCGCGAAGGGCGAGGCTTCCAGGAAGGTCGTGTCGAAATTGTAGTTTTGCTGACCCACCGAATAGCCGCTGTAAATCGACCCGGTCTTGCGGACGTTCAGGCGGTCCTCTCGGTAGCTGCCCGGACTGGCATCCAGATCCGCGCCGGTGATCAGCCGGGTGTTCCAGGGCGCGTAATCCTGCCGGTAGCGGAGCTGCGCGCCAAATGACGTATATTGCTGCTGGTAGCGCACGGGATCATAGCTGAGCTGCCAGCTTGGCAGGAGCCACATGCTGTTCGCGCGGAAGAAGGGGGTGATCCCGACCACGCCGTTCTCCAGTGGTCTCTCCCAGGCGCTGGCCAGCATCATGGCTTCGACATGCCGGTAGGCGAAGGGCGTGTAGTTGCGGGTCGGATTGTTGTTGTAATCGGCCTGCGAGAGATAGCTATTGGCGCCCGTCTGCTGCCAGATCTGGCCCATGGTCAGCGTGGTGCGCATCGTGGTGCCGTCATCGAAGCGATGATCGGCCCGCAGCACCGCCGATTGGCGCTGATAGGCGGTGAAATCACGCCAGCCGCCGCTATGGGTGATGTTGCCATCGGCCCGCATGCCGAACTCACCGAGGCGGTCGGAGTAGGTAAACAGTCCCCGTCCCCAGCCGAAGGACCCTGCCTCGCCCGTTGCCTGAAAAAACCGCTCGGCGGTGGGCGCCGCGGTAAGTGTATTGACCACGCCACCAATCGCATCGGAGCCCTGGAGCGACGTCCCCGGGCCGCGGATCACCTCGACCGCCCCGGCCTGCGGAATATCCGTCAGATAGAGGGCGTTGTGGTTGAAATAGCCGGTCGGCTGCACCGGCACATTGTCCTGGAGGTAAAGGTTCAGCGGCGCCGTGCCAAAGGGTTGGCGGATACCGACGATGGAGCCCTCGCCATTCGTCTGGGTCACGATGACGCCGGGAACGCGGTTGAGGATTTCGCTCGGATGCGCCGGGCGGACTTCTTCGATGGTTGTGCCGTCGATCCGCGTGGCGGCGATCGGCGTGGCGGACCGCGGTTCCGGTTCGCGGGTGCCGCTGACAATGGTCTCCGGCAGGGTGGCTTCGGTGGTCTGTGCCGCGGCGGGGCTGATGCACACGATAAGGCCGAGCGCGACGAGGCGCTGGCGGAGGGCACGGAGGATCATGTCGGGTCCTGGCAGCATGAAACGCGAAAACCGGCCTGCGCAAGGGGCGCGGCTGGCGGTGGATGCGGTTCAGGCTAGGCGCGGTGGACCTCGGGCCGGGTAGGGGCTTGGCGGGGCCGCGCGCGGGGTCAGCGCGGGTGGTGCCCGGGCTGGGGGCAGCACGGCCGTCCTTGGCTGCGGGAGCGTTACCACGTTCCCCAACTGCGGCAGGGCAACTGGCTGAGCGGCAAACAGCGCGCAGATCGGGCACGCCTTGCTTTCCGCCGGCTGGGCGGGCTGATCCTGGCTGGTGCCGCCGCT
>CAITYE010000052.1 GCA_903896535.1 uncultured Paracraurococcus sp. | reverse complement strand
CGGTCAGTAAGCGCAGATCAACCATGACCTTCGCAGCTGCCGTGATGACCAGTGCGCATAGCGCCGCCTTCGACACTATCTCCATCGTTCCGTCGATCAGCAGCGCATGGACGACGCTGCCTACGACAATCACCACGGCAAGAATGATGTGGCACAGGCGCCAGGCTATTAGCCCCAGTCGCAACCGGCCGCGGAGGGCGGCAAGGAGCGACGACGCAAACACCGCCCACATGGCGACCACGCCCCATGCCGAAAATGTTGTTGGTGAGTTGAACAGAAGGGCGTCGACGACGTCCGGCGGGCTAGTCAACCACAACCCGGCAACGTGGATCGTCACCGCCGCCGCGATCCCAGCCCCAACCCCGGCATGCAATCGCCGCCCGGGCCGCAGGCGCAATCCCGGCAGATACGCCCCGGACAGCAAGGGTTGGATGAGGAGTAGCGCCAACGCTACCACGCCCGCGAAGCCCGCAGCGATATAGACGGAACTGCGCCAAGCGAGCAGCGGACTGCCCGCCGCGATCACGACCGGCACGGTCATCGCGGTAGCCAAGCCGCCCCAAATCAGCGCCGGGCGCAGCGGCCGCGGGCCGATCACGCCCGTCGCAGGACGAAGTCGGCGCTTAAGCTGGTATCGCGGGCATTGCGCATCACCGGGCGAAGGAAGACCGTCTCAAAGTTGTTGGAGTCGTGCCCGCCATCGTAAGCGAGGTGGGCGTGCGCCTGGCCGAAGGCGGGGATGATCTGCGGCATTTCCATCCTGAATACGCCATTCGCATCTGTCAGCGTGGCGCCGTGGCTGTGCGGGTCGCGCTCATGGCCCTCCGTCGTATGTGCCCAAACCTGAATACGAACGCGCGGAAGCGGAGCGCCATCGCCCACGCGGCGCACCGTGCCGGTCAGCCAAAACCCGCCGCCGCCGATGCGGTTCACGATCGGCGCGCCGGGCCGATAGTTGTTGTCGCCGCCGCGCATCGTCAGCGTCGGCGCGAGGCCTTGGGCCCGCAGCGGGGCGAGGAGGCCAAAGACGCCGGTCGTCAGCACAGCTCCGACAGTCACAGCACCAGCGACAAGAAGTGTGCGGCGAGCCTGAGGGGCTTGGGTCATCGTGATCCCTCCTATCATGGGTGACGGGCGTTATCAGTGCGCGGCCTTGCTCGCGAGACCCGAAGTTTGACGTCTCGGTAGCCTTGCAGCCAGACAGTGATGTGGGGAGCCGAGGCACGCGGTAAAGCATCGCTCGGACTCGGAGCCGGCGATTTCGCCGGGTGAGCCCCGTCCATTGGTCACGCGACACTGCTCGCGGGGCTCCGGCGACCGCGGTCTGCCTTGAGCACAAGGATTTATCGAGAGCGCCAGCGAAGTTTTCGGCCTGGACGCAATCCGTCCACGCGTCCTGACGCGCCCGGAATTGCGCTGAGCGTCAAGTATCCGGTGACAACCGGCCCCGCCGCCCACATATCCGATGCGGCGGCCTGCCGACGCGCGGCGGCGGAGAGAATTTGATTGGGACGCGCTGTGATCGTCATTGCCGTGCTGTTCGGTGTCGCGCTGCTGGCTGGCGCGGTCTGGCTCTACAACCCTGACCTGCCCCGCGCCGCGCTGGAGCGCCGCTGGGCGCCGCCACCCTCGCAGTTCGTCGAGGCCGCGGGGGTGCGGCTGCATATCCGGGACACCGGCCCGCGCACCGCACCGGCGGTGCTGCTGGTCCACGGCTTCGGCTCCTCACTTCACACCTGGGAGGCGTGGGCGCCGCTGCTGGAGGACCGCTTCCGCCTCATCTCGCTCGACTTGCCAGGTTGGGGCCTGACCGGACCCGACTCGACCGGCGACTACTCCGACGAACGGAGCGT
>CAITYE010000051.1 GCA_903896535.1 uncultured Paracraurococcus sp. | reverse complement strand
GGGGCCCTCGCCTTCTGGGATAATCGTTGCACGATGCATTTCGCGATCAACGACTATCCGGCCGAGACGCGCGTCATGCACCGGGTGACGATCTGCGGCGACGCGCCCTTCTGATACAAACGGTACGAGGCTGTCACTCGTGCCAAGCGCCCGAGGAAAACGAAGGTTTTCACCTAGAGCAATATCCGTTCAGACCGAATCGTCTGAACGGGTCTCTTGCTCTAGAAAAAATTGCTTCTAGAGCGGCTTATCCCCGGTCTGACGGATCACCGCGTGATCCATCAAACCGGAGGCTGCTCTGGCGCTTAAGCGCCAGGAAAAACTACTACCAGCAGTCAACGGATTTGACCGCTGGTATGAGGCTAGCGCGGGGCCGGCCCCAGGCCCGAAGCGTCTTGCCGGTCAGGCCGCCTGTTCCAGAGTAGGCGCGCGGTCGGCCACTGTCGTGCGGCAGAAGGCGTAAGGCGTAAGGCCAATGCAGCTTGGGCGGCCATGGCGGCACGACAAGGGTTGCCCCGCGGGGGAGCGTCGGCGAGGCGGCCGGGTTCGCCCGGTCGGCAGCTTTGGATATTGAAGAATCCCGCCGATCACCGATCGGCATAACACTACGGTGACATCGCCCGCCGGTTGGCCTAAACCGCGCCCGCCCGCGGAAAGACGCATCAAGGATGCAACACTGGTTTCGCCGGCTGTTGCCGCGTGAGGAACCGTTTTTCACGGCCCATGCGCGCCGCGCCGATTCGGTCGTCCAGGGCGCCCTGGCGCTGCGCGGTAGGCTTGAGGGCGGTGAGGCGGTCGCACGGGATTATGCCGCGGTGCTGGCTGCCGAGGATGCGGCGGATGCGATTACCCGCGAAGTCTTGCAGGCCGTCCGCCAGACCTTTGTGACGCCCTTCGATCGAGGTGACATCCAGTTCCTCATCAACCGCATGGACGACTCGGTCGACCAGATGAGGACGACGGCAAAGTCGATCGTATTGTTCAGAATGAACGATTTTGACCCGGAAGTGCGTGGCATGGGCGATGCGATTCTACGCTGCGCCCGATTGCTCCGAGATGCCGTTCCACTCCTGTCCGACATCACCCCGAATGCTGGCCAACTCAATGAGCTCTGCGAGCAGATCCGCCGCGTTGAAGGCGTAGCTGACGATATCCACGATATCGGCGCAACCAAGTTTTTCCACCGCTGCCAACCCGACCGGACCCCGCATTTCATCGCGGCCCGAGCAGTGTTTGATCAGCTCGAGCGCACGGTCGATTGCTTTGACGCCGCCGCCAATACGATCGACGGGATCGTCATCGAGTACATCTGAATGGACGCCTCCCTTGCATTGCCAGTGCTGATCGGCCTCATCACCGTCGCGCTCGTCTTTGATTGCCCGAATGGCATCCATGATGCAGCAAATTCCATAGCTTCGATCGTTCCCACTCGTATTCTGCGGCCCCAATACGCTGTCGGCTGGGCCGCCTTTTTTAACTTCATCACTTTTCTCTTCTTTAGACAGCAGGTCGCCCAGACAATCGGCACCGGGGTCATCGATCCCCATATCGTCAGTCCCAGGGTCATTTTCGGCGCACTGATGGGAGCGATCGCTTGGCGCCTGATTACTTGGCGTTTGGGCATCCCCTCCTCGTCCCCGCATGCGCTGGTCGGAGGGTTTCTTGGTGCGCGGCTCGCCAAGGCGGGGCTGGAGTTCTGTCGACTGGGCGGGTTTCGGTAAGACCCTGGCCGCGATCGTGCTGTTGCCGCTGCTTGGTATGCTGCTGGCGCCGCTACTGGTGGTGGCGGTGTCGTGGATTTTTGTCCGTCGGACCCCCTTTATGGTCGCTAGTATTTTCCGGACGCTGCTGTTCGTGTCGGCCTCGCTCTACTCTCTGGGGCATGGTGGCAATGATGCCCAAAAGACCATGGGTATCATTGCCGTGTTGCTCTTTTCCCAGGGCCTGGTGGAAGGCGGCTTCCACGTACCGCTGTGGGTTGTGCTCGCCGGTCACGCGGCCACGGGCCCGGCCCCCTGGTCGGCGGCTGGCGCATTGTGCACACCATGGGCTCCCGCCTCACCCAACTGACGCTAATGCAGGGCTTCTGCGCTGAGACCGGCGGCGCCATCGTCGGGGTCGGTGCCGCCCGACGGCCAAGTGCGGTGCGCTGGGCCATCGCAGGCCATATCCTTATCGCGTGGATCGTCACCATCCCCGCCGCAGCCGCCATCGCTGCCTTGGCCTACTGGCTGGTTGGCGCCTTCAGCTGAGCAGCTGGCTGGCCACCCTGCTGCCAGTCAGATGGCCTTCGCCGCCTTCAGGATGTGTTCCGGCGTCGACATCACCACTTCGACGTAGCGCGGCTTGAAGGCGGCAGCGCCGCCCTCAATCAAGCCGATGAAAGCGGGGCGCATGTCCTTCAGGATCGGCAGGATGCGGCCGTGTTCCTCGATGCTGCGCCATTCGGCGATCAGGAAAAATCGGCTCGGATCGTGTTCGTCGCGGCACAGCACGCCGTCCTTCACCTGGGCGGCGGATGTGTGCATCGGATTATCGGCCCCGTAGTCGAAGGCTTCGAAAAGCCGGATGAACTCTTCCTCGCAGCCCGGCTTTACCTTGAAATCATAGATATGCAGCCAGTTACCTTTGGTCGCCAGCGGTTCATCGGCCATCGCACCCTCGGCTCTTACTCAGGGTGAGGCTAGATCAACGGGCAATCACTGGAAACACATCGCTATCCCCGGCATCAGACTCCGACGCCCTCGACCACCACCCGCCGCGCCGGGGCCATGGCCTGCCCTGCCGGCAGCAACTCGCCAAAATCCTTCGCCGCCTCCAGAATTACGGCCCCGCCGATGCGCGGGTAGAGGCGCTGGCCAAGCTTTTCCCAGGCACCGGCACCGCGCAATAACAAACGGCCTTGGAATGGCGGGACGAATAGCGCGGCGGCGCGGCGCTCGACGACAAACATCTGCCGCCGCAGCAGCGCTTCCAGCTGGCGAGCCGAATACGTGTGGCCATGGCCGAAGGGCGTCCGTTCTCGATAGGCCCAGAGCCCGTGCCGGTTTGGCACCACGACCAGCAACCGCCCGTCATCCTTCAGGACCCGCCAGGCTTCACGCAGCAAACGGCGGGCATTTTCAGAATGTTCCAGGCCATGCACCAGCAAGACCCTGTCGAAGGCAAGATCGGGTAGCGGGAGTTGCTCCTCCGCTCCAACGACGGTGGCGCTCGGCGCTTTGCGGGGCCAGCGCCAACGCGGCAACTGGGCCGTCAGCAGGGCAATGCATTGCGTACCCTCGCTGCGCCAGATTCTCAGGAAGGGGCTGGCATAGCCAAGTCCCAGCACGCGATCCCCCGGCCGGGGCGGCCAGAGCAGGCGAAGCTGCTCGCGCAGCAGCCTGGCGGCGACCAGCCCGGCCGGCGTCGCGTAGAAATCCCGGAGACCGTGGACCTCGTGGCGCATCCCGGGGATATAAGCGAAAGCACCCCGGATTGCATGGGGGTAGATAAGGAGCCCGCAATGGCGCTGACGGTCACCGGCATACCCTGCCTTTCCGACAATTACGTGTGGCTGCTGCAGGATGCGGCGACCGGGGCCATCGCGGTCTGCGACCCGGGGGAGGCCGACCCCGCGATCGCGGCAGTGGAGCGGCTCGGCGGCCGGCTCGACCTGATCCTGCTCACCCATCATCACGGCGATCACATCGGCGGCGTCAGCGCCTTGCAGGCCCGCTTCGGGGGCAAGATCATCGGCGCGGCCGCAGATGCGCACCGATTGCCAAAACTCGACCAAGCCGTTCGGGCTGGCGATACCGTCACCCTCGGCAGCGCCGCAGGCATGGTGCTGGAGACACCCGGCCACACCGTGGGCCATATCACCTTTTATTTCCCGGATGGCCCGGCGGTGCTTTGCGGCGATACACTCTTTGCGCTGGGTTGCGGCCGGCTGCTGGAAGGCAGTGCGGCGCAGATGCACGCCTCGCTACAGGCGCTGGCGGCGCTGCCGCCAGATACGCGGGTCTGCTGCGGTCACGAATACACCGAGAGCAATGCCCGCTTCGCCCTGACCGTCGAGCCCGGCAATCAGGCCCTCATTGCCCGCGCCACTCACGTGCGAAACCTGCGGGCGGCAGGCCAGCCCACGGTTCCCACGACAATTGCCATGGAGCGGGCCGAAAACCCCTTCATGCGAGCCGCCGATGTCGCCCGGCTCGCCGCAATCCGCACCGCCAAGGATAGTTTTCGCTGAGCGAGGAGTGGATCGCTTGCTCGATCTTCGAGTTCCTGGACTGCCGGCAGCGCAGGTGATCGCCGCCCTTGGCCTCGCGCCGCATCCGGGCGGGGGCCATGACCAGGAAACCTGGCGTGATGGACCCGCCGATGGCGGACGCGGCGCCGGCATTGCCATCTTCGATCTGCTCGCCGCCGGTGAGCGCAGTCGTTGGCATAGGATCGATGCTGCGGAAATCTCGCTCTGGCAGGCGGGCGCATCGCTACCGCTTGGTATTGCGGCCGAGGGCCGGATGGCGGAAGGGGTCCGCTTCGGCCCCGATCGGGCTGCGAGCGGGAGGTTACAGGCAGCTATGCCGCCCGGGCTTCGGCAGGCCGCCCGAACGCTCGGCGCCTGGTTGCTCGTCGCCGGTTTGGTGGCGCCGGGCGGCGGTCGATGAACCAGTTCCAGAAACTGCCGCCCTGGCTCGGTCCTGCGCTGACCCTTGGTGTCATCCTGTTGATTGGCTATGGGTCGCTCTACCCCTTCGATTGGCGGCCACTGCCAGAGGGGCGCAGCTGGACCGCAGCGCTTTTCGCCGGGCTGCGGCGGCTACGGCCAGGTGGCCGTGGCGATCTCCTGGCAAATCTGCTGCTCTATCTCCCGCTCGGCGCGGCGGTTGGGCTCGCCTTGCGGGGCCGGCTTTCGCTGACATGGAGCGTCGGGATCGCGTTGCTATTGGGCGGCGGTGTTTCGCTGACGGTCGAGACATTGCAACTGTTCGACCATGGGCGCGACACGCGGGGCAGCGACGTGTTGCTGAACGTCATCGGCAGCGGTGCTGGTATCGGTCTAGCTGGATTCGTTGCGCGGTTGCAGCGGGGCTCAGCGGGTATGGCGCATGACGGCTTTGCTCTCGTACTGGTGGCTGCTTGGCTCGGAGCCAAGCTATTTCCCTATGTCCCGTCGATCGATCTGCAGGCGTGGAAAAATGCGCTGAAGCCACTGCTATTGGCGCCGACCTTCGACCCTGTGCTCGCCTTCTGCTCGCTGGCCTTCTGGCTCCTCGCGGCAGAGGCGGTGGCGGCAGCGATTGGCGCCGCGCGGCTGGCAGTGCCGGCGGTCTTACTTGGCGCGTTGGCGGCAAAAATCATCATCATTGGCGGCAGCCTCACGCTCAGTGAGACGCTCGGCGTCCTGCTCGCCCTGGCGATCTGGTTCGCCTTGTCCGGCATGCCGGCGCCGCGCCGCGCGAAGCTGCTCCTCGCGCCACTGCTGCTGGCGGTCCTCATCGACCGCCTTGCACCCTTTAACTTCGGCCCGGCGCAAAGTTTTGGGCTGGTCCCATTCCGCAGCTTTCTGGACGCTGGTGGCTTCGGTGCCGGCGTGCAATCGGGCCTGACCAAGCTATTCCTCTATGGCGGGCTGATCTGGCTAGCTTGCCGTGCCGGCTTCGCTCAGATCTCTGCCACCGGCGCGGTGGTGCTGCTGGCACTGTTGGCCAGCCTCATGCAGATCTGGCTCCCAGGACGCTCCGCCGAAGTCACGGACGCCATCGTGGCGGGGCTCGCGGGAATCACGCTGATCGCCCTCGCACCCGGTCGGCTGAGGGCGCGCAGCCCGTACTAGCAGGTTGCTGCGTTCACATGCGTTCCCGCAGCCCGCTCTAGCATTTGTTGGATCGCGCGATTCAGCGTTATCGGCGATTCCGCCTCAACGCATCGCGCTCTAGAGCGGGATGCGTTGAGGCGGGATCGCCGAGCGCTGAATGCCGCGACCAACCAAACGTCAGAGCAGGGTGCGTGAGCGGATGCGAATGCAGCATGTTCCAGGGCAGCCTCCGTTCTGTTGGATCACCGCGCGATCCATCAAAACGGAGGCCGAGCTACGCGAATATCCGATCAGGCGGACTCACCTGGACGGGTTTCTTGCTCTGGAAAATCGCTGAAATAGAGCAGGCTCCGTTCGGATGGATCGTAAGCGAGCGTTCGGGGCCCTTCTACCGTTAGCGGGTTGAATGTGCTGGTTCGTGCGGGAGCAGGGGGCTTCTGGACGACGTTATGGATAGCGCTAACGACGACGCGAAGGGTGTCGGTTATCGGCGGATCGAGGTTCTGACGGGGCCTGTCCGCCGACGAAAGTGGTCTGACGACGACAAGGCGAGGATCATCGCCGAGACGGCTGACCCTGGCGCGAGGGTGACCGAGGTGGCGCGGCGCTGGCAGATCTCGCCGCAGCAGGTATTCGACTGGCGTCGGGCGGCTCGGAAGGCGCTGGCGCGTGCCACTGCGGCGGCGGAGCCGAGCTTCGTGCCGGTGGTGTCGGATCTACGGCCCCCTGCGCCTAAAGCTGCGGTGTCGCTGGGTCGCAGTTTGGGGCCGTTGATCGAGGTGAAGGTGTCCGGTGCGATGCTGCGCATTGCGCCTGGCACAGACGAGGATCTGCTGACGGCGGTATTGCGTGCGATCCGCGTGTCGGCGTCATGATCGCGCTGCCTGCTGGAGTGCGGATCCTGCTGGCGACCAAGCCGGTTGATTTCCGCCGAGGCGCCCATTCATTGGCGGCGTTGGCGGCTGCCGAACTGGGCACCGATCCGTTCTCCGGCGTGGTGCTGGTGTTCCGCTCGAAGCGTGCTGACCGGGTGAAGATCCTGACGTGGGATGACAGTGGCCTGGTGCTGATCTGGAAGCAACTGGAGGCGAACAGCTTTCGCTGGCCACCCATCGTGGATGGCGTCGTGCGTTTGAGCGCTGTCGAGTTCGCCGCACTGTTCTCCGGCATCGATTGGCGACGTGTGCAGGCCACGCGAGAGATTCCCAAACCGAGCGTACCTGCGTAGAATCGTCAGCACGATGCGCGCCGCAGAGAACGACACGACGACACTGCCGGAGGATCCCGCGGCGTTACGTGTGTTGCTGCTCGAGACGCTGGCAAAGGTCGACACTGTCAGCGCCGAACGTGACACGCTGATCGAGCAGAACGAGCGCCTGCGGCACTTGCTGCTGAAGCTGCAGCGGCGGCAGTTCGGGCGGAAATCGGAGCAGCTGACGGAGGAGCAGCTGCAGCTCGCCTTCGAGGAGATCGAGGCGACGCTCGCTGAGAACGCGGCGGAGGCAGGTAAGCAATCACCAGCACTCCGCGACCAACAGAAGAAGCGCCGCAAGGCCGGCCGCGGTCGTCTGCCGGCGCACCTGCCGCGCATCGAGCAGGTATTGCCACCCGAGGTAACGGCTTGCCCCTGCTGCAAGGGCCAGATGATCGAGATCGGCGTTGACGAAGCCGAGCGCATCGACGTGATCCCGGCGCAGTACCGCGTTCTCGTGACGAAGCGCCCGAAGCTTGCCTGCCGGGCCTGCCCCGGCGTTGTCCTGCAGGCGCCCGCACCAGCGCGCCTAATCGAGGGCGGCATGCCGACCGAGGCGACGGTCGCTCATGTGCTGGTCTCGCGCTACGCCGATCATCTGCCACTGTATCGCCAGGCGCAGATCCTGGCGCGTCAGGGGATCGAGATCAGCCGTGCGACCCTTGCCGATTGGACCGGCACGGCGGCGCGCGAGATCGCACCTGTGGTCCGCCGCATGCTCGAGATCCTGCAGACCTCGCCGCGGCTGTTCGCCGACGAGACCACCATGCCGGTGCTCGACCCGGGACGCGGTCAGACCAAGACGGGCTTTGCCTGGGCGATCGCCCGCGATGACCGACCTTGGGGTGGCGCTGACCCGCCGGCGGTGGTGTTCCACTACGCACCAGGCCGCGGGGCGAAGCATCCGAAGCTGCTGCTGGCGGACTATCAGGGCATCCTGCAGTGCGACGGCTATGCCGCCTACAAGACGCTGGCCAAGGCCAACGAGGGCATCACGCTCGCGTTCTGCTGGAGCCACGTACGGCGGGAATTCGTCGACCTGGCCAAGGGCAAGACCGCGCCGATCGCCGCGGAACTCCTGCAACGCGTCGCCGCACTCTATGCCATCGAGGCCGAGATCCGCGGGCAGGCGCCGGAGATCCGCCAGGCCGTCCGGCAGGCGAAGAGCAAGCCGCTGGTCGAGGACCTGTTTACCTGGCTCGCGGCGCAACTCGCACGCCTGCCGGGTGGCAGCACAACTGCGAAGGCGATCCGCTACGCCCAGAACCACCGCGATGGCCTCGTCCGGTTCCTAGACGATGGCAGGATCGAGCTGGATACGAACGTGGTCGAGCGGGCGATCAGGCCAGTGTGCCTCAGCAGAAAGAACTCACTTTTCGCCTCCGGCGACGACGGGGGCGCGCGGTGGTGTGCTGTGGCCTCGCTGGTCGAAACCTGCAAACTCAACGGCGTCGACCCACAGCGCTACTTCACTGACCTGCTCACCCGCTTGGTCAATGGCTGGCCTAACGACAGCCTCGACGAACTGATGCCCTGGTGCTGGGCCGACAAGCAAAATTCGTCGCTACCGTCGGCAGACGCCAAGGGTCCGTAGGCTCCGCTTACGATGGATCGCATCATGATCCATCCGAACGGAGCCTGCTTCAGGTTTGGGAAAAGGTCGGTGCCGTGCGGCCTCCGACGGAAGAAGAGGTGCCGGCATCAATGCCGGCACCCCGATACGTCATCGGCTCTGCGGGATAAGCAGGGCCGGGTAATCCTTGGCCATGGCAGCCCCATAGAGCGGCTTGTTCACGCCCTGATGGCAGGTTGTGCAGTTGACCTTAAGGGCATCGCCCTCATGCCCAAGGCGCGCCTGTACGGGCCCGCCCTCAGGTCCATTGGGATGCGCCTGCCACTGCGGCGTGAGCGGGGTGATGTAGTTCGCATTGATGTCCCGAACCATGCGGATACCGTACCACGCCGTCATACGCTGAGGCGTGCTCTCCTCCCAACTGCTCCAGTTGCGGCTGTTGTGGCAGAAAGTGCAGTTCACGCCGAGCGACGTCGACATGTGCATCATCAACCCGTAGGTCCACTCAGTTTCCTTCGTGCCCGGCACTTTTGGATTGGGGTGGATAGCCGTACCCTGCACGCGGATGTTTGCGGGGCGGTCCTCGAGGAACGGCGTGAAGGGATCATAAGGCAGGGAGGTCGAGCCGACCGAGGCACGCGGCATGTTCTGCCCCGCCTGCCCGGCGGAAAGGCCCGCCAGCCGCGGCGGCTTAGTATCCTCGGACCAGTTGTAAGCAGGCACCGGCTGGCCACGATGGCAAGTATAACACGTGACGCCGGTCTGCTGAACGTGGTCCTGCCATTGGGTATTCAAGGCGGCCGTCATCTGGAACATCCGCCGAGCAACGACCTTAGTGTAGACTTCATCCGAGGCCATGTTGTTCGGATTATGGCAATAGTTGCAGCCTTGTTCGGGTGAGACCCAAGCAGTGATGGCTGCCATAGTCCGGGCGAACTGCGCAACACCGAGGTCACCCAGAACCTGGACGTTCTTGTAGAGTTGCCCAGCCTTGGGACCAACATCAGGAACAGAGACGATGGATTGCGGCGCTTGGTTGCGCGCAGCCATCGCCTCGGCAAGCCGGGGATTCGATAGTTGTTGCATACCGACCCCGCGGTAGCCGTTCTGCGTGACCTGCACCGGCGGGCGTTCGAGGGTAGTGACCGCGATCGCCGCCCCCGCCAGCACAACGCCGGCGAGGACGACCGTTTGCATGATGTTCAGCTTCATGGCTTGGCCCCCGGCAGCGTGGCGGGATCGACGAGCCCCGGATACACGACCGGGTAAGCGGGCGCGAAGCGATGTTCGACCGCCCAGAGATACCAGTTATCAACCACCGTACCGGTCAGCATGATGCCAATGCCGCCCGTCAGCGGGCAGAGCACAGCAAACCACCAGGCCCAGCGGTGAATGCTTTCAAAGCTCGCGTTGAAGCCCATGCACCAGCGCCAGAAGAGGCCACCCCGTTCGGCAGCGGTCCCACGATCAAGCGCCAGTTCGATTTCCCGTTCCCCGCCGAAGCGGCCGAGTGCGAGGATCGTCGCACCGTGCATCGCAAACAGCAGGGTTGAGCCGTAGAGGAAAACGATGCTGAGCGCGTGGAATGGGTTGTAGAAGAGGTTTCCGTAGCGAATGGACAGTGACGCCGTCCAATCGAGGTGCGGGAAGATGCCAAACGGCACCGCCTCGCTCCAGCTGCCCATCGCCAGCGGCCGCAAGAAGCCGACGACCAGATAGAGCCAGATCGCCGCAGCGAAGGCCCAGGCAACATGGGTGCCCATGCCGGTCTGTACCGCCCGCCGCCAAGTCCGAACCCACCACAACAGGATCGACAGGGTCAGCGAGAACCCGGCAATCAACCACCAGCCACCTTGATTAAGCGGCGGGAAGCGTAACCCGTAGGCGGCAGGTGGCGGTTCCAATGCAAGCCAGGGCAGGAGACGAATGAACTGCCAAAGGTTCCAGTTCACGCTATCGAGCATGACCAGGCCCATAATGGACACCGCGACGGCCCCGAGCAGTAGCGAGAGCAGGCCGGTAATCCCGAGATAAACAGGCCCGATCTGCGCATCGCCCAGCATGCCGAGCAGATGTGAATGCCCGATACCGGGCTGCCGTGCAGAATCCGTGGGGTGCAACGGGACGCCTGGATAGGCAGGCCCGGTCACCTGGATCCGTGTGAAGATGTTCTGGTACTCAGCCATGGCTGTGTCCAATCCCCTCAATGCCAGATCGGCAGGTTAAGCCACCAGTTCCACCATTCCGGCCAACCGCGGGTCCAGAACGGGCCACTGATTAAGATGCAGACCGCGCTCCAGAAGCCGGCCGAAAGGGCGACGAAGAGCCCGAGGCGGTGAATGCCTAGCGTGCCAATCGAATACCCGATGATATCGCGGAAGAAGCTGTTCTCGTGCTCAGTGGTCTTCACAGGCTCACCCTTCTGGGGGTTGAGCGCTGAGAGCACGAGCGCGCCATGCAGTGACAGTGCCAGCACCGTTGTGAAGAAGAAGGTCACCGCGATCATGTGCGCAGGATTGTAGTGAAAGTGCAGGTGCTGATAACCGACGTTAGAAACCCAATCGAGGTGGCTGAAGATCCCGTAGGGAAAGCCATGTCCCCAAGCGCCCATGGCTACCGGCCGGATCACCACCAACGTCACATAGGCGAATACCGCCACCGAGTAGGCGAACGGGATGTGGTAACCCATGCCGAGCTTGCGCGAGATCTCCACTTGCCGAAGCGCCCATGACACGAAGGCGCCGATCGCACAGACCGTGATCACCTGCCACAGCCCGCCTTCCCGCATCGGAGCGAGGGTCAGACCATATTTAAGATCAGGCGGCGCGATGTTGATCAGCCACGGGTTCCACGTGCCGCCCCAGGCCGCACCGAGCAATATCAGCGCTGTACCGAGCAGCGAGAAGAATACCGTCGTGATCCCGAAGAGCCCTACATAAAAGGGCCCCATCCAGAAATCGAACAGATCCCCGCCCACGAGCGTCCCGCCGCGAACCCGGTACTTCTGCTCGAAGCTGAGCATTGCCATCGCCTAGCCTCCTTCTCCTCACCGCCGCGGCGCCATCGCCGGTGCGCATCATCCGGCATGGCGGACGGGGCGTACCCCGTCCGCCAATCTTGGATTACGAGCTCTTCGCTCTACCGTGCCGCCGGCCGCGCCGGCATGGCGTTCGCCGACGGCGCACACCAGCCAAGATGGTCGCAGTACCGAGGGCTGCTGAGAACGGCGAAGTGAATCACCGCCGCAATGAGAACGACGCCGATCGCCGCGAGCACAAGCGCCCGCCGAGGATCGAACAGCATCCACATCTTATGCATGTCACCCATTTTGCTTCTCCTTCCTCACGCGCTCAGAAGAGGCGCCAATCGGGCGGTACCGCCTGATTGCCGTAAACCAAGGGACGCCACAGCCACACCAGGATGTGAGCACCCATCGACGCGAATACGGAGAACGCCCAGCCCTTGATGAGCATGCTGTGCACTTCTCTCGCTTCGCTCTCATTGAGACCCGAAGGCCCCCTAACGTCCGCCATCTTCGGACCTCCTTATTGGCCTTACGGCCGTTACCGCGCAGGTCCCGCGCGGCAGGGATCGACGCGACTGCACTGTCGCGCGCGATAGTTTGGACCGGCTCAACCCACCGGTTCCTCGGCCAGAGTATCGAGCATCTGCCCGACACAATGTGCCGTGACTGTTTTCGCGCCTGCGGCGCGGGCGGTCCGCTCAGCCTTTTCCCGCAATCGCTTGGCGGCAGAAATCCGCAGCAGGAAGGGCTCGCTGGCCAAATACGCATCCAGCAGCGTCTGTGCCGCTGCATCCCAGGTCAGCGGCCGGGCTGCCGGTGTCGCGGCGCCGCGGTCCATTTCCGTGCTGAGCGGCAGGATGTGGAACAACGCGTCGAACAGGCCGTTGCAGTATTCCTGCAGCACATAGGTCGCACCGGCATAGCCCATGAAGGGCGTGCCGGGGCTACGACGGATGATCGCACCCGGAAAGCTGGCGGGGATGTACGTCGCCCGGCCTTTTTGTTCGGCGAGGTACATGCGTTCGTTGTAGCTGCCAAAAAGCACCAGCGGCGGGGAGCGGCGCATTGCCTCGCGCACCGCCTGATTATCCGGCTTCTCGCCGGCTGTTCTGCTGAAGGCAAAGGCGCAAGGAATGCCTAGCTCATCAGTCAGATAGCGTTGCAGGCCGCGGGCATAGGTCTCGGTCGCCACCACGCCGAACGCAGCGCTGCCGAAGAAATCCTGCGTGACGCTACGCCAGAGATCCCAGACCGGCTTCAGCGTGGTGTGCTTCTCGCGCTCGATGAATGGTTCGGGGTCGAGGCCGGTGAGTTCGCCCAGTTTGCGCAGGAAATTCGTCGTTGCGAACATCCCGATCGGCGCCTGCAAATACGGTTTTTCCAGCGCTTCGCAGAGCTTGCGGCCGAACTCGCGATAGAGGCAGATCGAGACCTCGGCATCGCCGAGCTTCGGTATGTCATCGAGGTGGCTACCGAGCGGGAAAACCAGATTGATCTCAGCGCCAATGCCTTCGACGAGCCGGCGGATCTCGGCCAGGTCGGACGGCATGTTAAAGGTGCCGTAAATCGGTCCGATGATGTTGACCCGCGGCTTCTGACCCTCTGCACGCGGCTTGGGCTTCGCCTTGCGCTTCAGGCCAAACTCGCTCCACAGCCAGTTGATGGCCCGGTCGGCCGCCTGCCACTGGTCCTCGTCGATGGTACGCGGGATGAAGCGCAGCATGTTGCTGCCTTCAGGCGTCACCCCGCCGCCGATCATCTCGGCAATACTACCGGTGACGACCACGCTTGGCAGCTCAGGCTCCTGCGTGCCGCGGGCGCGCTTCAACGGTCCCTCGGTACCGGATTTCGTCAGCGCATCCTCATCAAGGCCGGTCACAACGACCGGCAATTCGTGGGGCGGCAACGCATCCGTGTAATGCAGAACTGCGGTAACCGGCAGGTTCTCGCACCCTACCGGGCCATCGATAACGGTACGCAGGCCGCGCACCGCAGCAAATGTATAGACGGCGCCCCAGTAGCCGCCGGCCCGATCGTGGTCGATGACTAGCATGGCATCATGTCCCCACCGCTTCTTCGGCCTTCGCCCGTGCGGCGCGTTGGCGGGCCAGACGGTCGCGGAATCCGGGGGGATCGGTCGGCGGCTCGCGCCAGCCATAGCCGGCGCGGTCACGTGTTCCGACGCCTTCAAAGAAGCTCACCATGCTGCTGAAACGTTCGCGGCTTCGCGTCTGCGCCGCCACGATACCGGCCAGAGCTCCGGCGCCAGCCGCGCCGAACAGCGGCCGGGCGGAAATCATATTCGTGAAGTAGAGTGCGGGGATGCCGGCCTCTTTCGCCGCCTGCACCAACGGCGTGGTACCGATGGCGAGGTCGGGACGAACATCGCGCATCGCTGCAAGGTCCTGGTCCAGGCTCGCGCGATACTGCACATGTACGCCGCGAGCGCTGAGCCAAGCTAAATCTGCTTCGCTCCATTCGGTGCGTGGGCAGGCGGTACCCACATAGGGGACCTCTGCGCCAGCCTCGACCAGCAGGCGGGCGACGAGCAGCTCGCTGCCCTCATAGCCCGAAACAGTGATACGTGCCTTGATCGGCGCTGCCTCCAGCGCCGCCTTGATGCTCGGTAGCGCGGCCGCACGCGCGGCATCGAGCTTCGCCGCATCAATGTTCGCGGCCGCGGCAACCGACGCCAACCAATCAGCGGTGCCGTCCAAACCAACCGGGCCGCTGCCAATCACCGGTCGCCCGGCCTGACGGAACTCACGTATTGTCGCGGTATAAAAAGGATGCACCGCTGCAGCCACGGCACAGTCCAGAGCGCCGTATTGATCGCGCCATTCCCGACTAGGCAGTTGTGGCGCGAGGCTGAGGCCGAGCGGTGCCAGCAGCATTCCGATGACAACTGGATCGGCTGGGAACAATTCGCCGATCAAGGCCACCATTGGGGTGTCGTCGGTCAGACTATGCGGCTTGGCCACCGGGCCTGCTTCGGCTTCCTGGCGCGCATAACGGAGCATCGCGGCGGCCAGCACGTCCTTGGCCTCGGCATGGGTGGGCACACCGAAGCCAGGCACGTCGACGCCAATGATTCGCACGCCGTCAATTTGACGCGGCAGAAGGTCAAGCGGGACGCCCGAAGCGGTTGGAACGCAGAGGTTGATCACCACGACAGCGTCGCAGTCCTCCGGCTTCGCACTTTCCTGGACCGCATCGCGGATATCCTCGAACAGCTTACCGGTTACGAGAGTTTCGCTGTTGAAGGGGACATAGCCGACGCTCCGGCGGGCGCCGTAGAAATGGCTCGTGAAGGTCAGGCCGTAGACGCAGCAGGCGCTACCGGAGAGAATGGTGGTCGTCCGCTTCATGCGCAGCCCGATGCGCAGCGCGCCAAAGGCCGGGCACATGCTCTGCGGCTGGTCGTGCGGGCCGCGTGGATAGTCCTTCATCAACTGCGCCATGCCAGCGGATTTTCCCGCGGCTTTCGCTGCCTCGAGCATCGTCTCGCGTCCGCCGTGGCAGCCGGCGTCGAGCACTGGGCTAGACTCCTTCATAGACGACCTCAAGGCTCGGCCGCGCCAGCAACTCAGGTGCGCACATGTCTTCGATCGTCGCCGGCTCCAGCACGACGCTGCGGCCGACCGCTTCGCCCTTGAACAAGCCCAGAAGTCCTTCCTGGGTGAGCGGTGTCGGGCGCTGCGGCGGCGCCTCGCCAACCGCAACGCCCAGATTGGCGAATAGGTCGGACCAGC
>CAITYE010000050.1 GCA_903896535.1 uncultured Paracraurococcus sp. | reverse complement strand
TGGGCGGCGGCAGCCTGCCGGGGACCATGCGCGGGCTGCTCGCGGCCGGCGAGGCGGCGATGGTCCAGGCGGCGCGCGCCCTGGCTTTCGCGGCGCGGCCGGAAAACGCGGCGCTGCGCCGGCCGCTCGGCGCGGTGCGCCTGCGTGCGCCGCTGTTGCCGGGCAAGATTCTCGGCGTCGGGCGCAACTATGCCGACCACGCGACCGAGGTGGGCGGGCCGAAGCTCGCCGCCCCGCGCATCTTCCTCAAGCCGACCTCCTCGGTCAGTGGGCCGGGCGATACGGTCCGCATCCCGGCGCTGGTGGAGAAATGCGACTGGGAAGTCGAATTGGCCGTGGTGATCGGCAAGCCGGCCCAGGCGGTGAGCGAGGGCGAGGCGCTCGATCACGTCGCCGGCTACACGGTCCTGAACGACCTGACCGATCGCGCGCTGCAATTCGACCACCCGATCGGGATGACCAGCTTCGGCAAGGGGCTGGACGGCTTCTGCCCGATGGGTCCCTGGATCGCCACCGCCGAGGAGGTGGGCGAGCCCTGGTCGCTCGATCTGCGCTGTTTCGTCAACGACGAGGAAGTGCAGCACGGCAATACCCGTGACCTGATCTTCCCGGTCGCCACGCTGATCGCCTGGCTATCGCGCTACATCACGCTGGAGCCCGGCGATGTGATCGCCACCGGCACGCCGGCCGGCGTCGGGCATTTCCGCAAGCCGCCGCGTTACCTGCGCCCGGGCGACCGGCTGCGGCTGGAGGTGGAGCGGGTCGGCGTGCTCGAACACCGCATGGGGGGCGCATGATCCGGGCCCTGCTCGCGCTGCTCTGCCTGACCAGCGCCGCGTTGGCGCAGCCGAAGGCGCCGGGGACGGATTATCCCAACCGGCCGGTGCGGGTGATCGTGGCACTCGCCCCGGGCGGCAATGCCGATCTGAACGCGCGGCTGGTCGCCGGGCAGCTCGCCACCCAGCTCGGCCAGCAATTCATCGTCGAGAACCGGCCGAGCGGTGGCGGCACCGTCGCCTTCGAGACCTTGGCCGCCGCACCGCCCGATGGCACCACGCTGCTGGTCGGTGCGCTGGGCTCGCACACGCTGAATGTCGGGCTGTACGGCGAGCGCCTGAAGGTGAACCCGCTGACCGGGGCGGATCACATCACCATCAGCAGCCATTCAGCGATCGCGGTGGCGGTGAACCCGGCACTCGGCGTCCGCACGCTGGCTGAATTCCGGGCCCTGCTGCAGGCCAATCCCGGCAAGTACGATTACGGCTCCTCCGGCAATGGCACCACCGGGCATATCGCCGGGGCGATGCTGGTCGCCCTCCTTGGCGTCGATGCGCAGCACGTGCCCTATCGTGGCTCGGCGGCGGCCTTCACCGACCTCATCGCCGGCCGCACCGCCTTCCAGGCCGATACGATTTCCTTCCTGGCGGATCACTTCAAGGCGGGGACGGTCCGCGGCCTCGTTATCGCGACGCCAGAGCGCTCGGCAATGGCGCCCGATGTGCCGACCAGTGCGGAGGCCGGGCTGGCGGCCTATCAGGCGACGACCTGTACGCCCTGGAGCACGACGCTCGGCACGCCGCTGGCCATCCGGCAATTTCTGTATGAGCAGATCGCCCTGGCGCTGCAGGTTCCGGCGGTCCGCAGCCGGCTGCTGGAGTTGGGCAATACGATCCCGGAGGGCATGACGCCCGACAAGACCCGGGAGTTCATCGCCTCGGAGATCGCCCGCTGGGTGCCGATCGTCCGGGCGTCCGGAGCAAAGGTGGACTGAGCCATGGCCAAGAATGTCACCAGCGGTCGGCGTGTGCCGGCCAACGCGATCAAAGCGCAGATCAAGGCGATCCTGTTGAAATGGGGAATGCCGGCGGCCGCGGCCGAGACGACGGCGACGGTGATGACCGAAACCGATCTGCTCGGCGTCGACAGCCATGGGCTGTCCATGCTGATGACCTATGAAGAAGGGGTGCAGGCCGGGCGCATCAAGCTCTCGGCAGAACCCAAGGTGGTGCGCGATACCGGCCCGACGGCGTTGGTCGATGGCGGCGACGGGCTCGGCCATCCGGTCGCGGCGATGGGCATGAACCTCGCGGTCGACAAGGCGCTGCAATACGGCGTCGGCGTGGTCGGCGTGGTGAACTCGCACCATTTCGGCGCGGCCGGCGCCTATGCCCGCATGGCCTCGGCGCGCGGCGTCATCGGCCTGGTCACCAGCTCCACGCGCGGCGTGACCATGGTGCCGACGCGCGGCGCCATGCCGGTGCTGGGGACCAACCCGCTGGCCTTCGCGGCCCCGGCCTCCCGGCACAATCCGCTGGTGCTGGACATGGCGACGACGACGGTCGCCGCTGGCAAGGTGAAGGTCCATCACCTGAACGATGCACCGCTCCCGCCAGGCTGGGTCGTGGACGGCCAGGGCCGTAGCGTCGCCGACCCGCATGAGGGCAATGCCTTCGTCTTCCAGCGCAAGGAAGGCGGCATCACCCCGCTGGGCGGTGCCGAGGAACGCGGCGGCGCCAAGGGCTATGGGCTGGGGATGCTGGTGCATATCCTGGGCGGCACGCTGGTGGGCGCAAGCTTCTCGCCAATCCGCAACCGCACCTGGACGCCCGATCAGCCGCATAATATCGGCCATTTCTTCCTGGCGCTCGACCCCAAGGCCTTCCGCGCGCCGGGGGAATTCGAGGGCGACCTCTCAGACGTGATCGACGTGCTGCATGGGACGCCCGCGGCCGACCCGGACCTGCCGGTGCTGGTGGCCGGCGAGCCCGAGGATGCGATGCATGCCGACCGGTCGGCGCATGGCGTGCCGGTGCCGGACTCGCTCGACAAGCTGATCCACGAGATCTGCGAGCGGAGCGGCGCCGCCTATCTGCTGCGGCCGAATAGCTGAGCCTGGAGAGCTGAGCTTGGAGCGGGATGCGTTGCGGCGGAATCGCAGAAGGCGCTGAATCCCGCGACCACACAAAGGTTAGGCCCGGATGCGGGTGCGAATGCGAACGCAGCCGGGGCTAGAGCACGCTGCGTTCACATACGTTCACGCAGCCCGCTCTAGCATGTGTTGGATCGCGCGATTCAGCGCCTTCGGCGACTCCGCCTCAACGCATCGCGCTCTAGCATGTGTTGGATCGCGCGATTCAGCGCCTTCGGCGATTCCGCCTCGACGCATCGCGCTCTAGGGCCGCGGCGCGGCCTCTCGACTAAATGTTCTTTATTTGTTCCGACGACTCATCTAGGCTGTCGGCATGCAGGCCGACAGCCCTTCCCACGTGGCGCCACCCAGCATCCTGGGGCTGACGCGCTGGGAATGGGACGCCGCCGGCATTCGCTTCCGCGCCTGGACCCGACCGATCATCGGCGCCGGCGGGCGGGAGGTCGTGCCGGTCACGCTGCTCTGGGACCATCCGGATGGCCGCCGGGGCCTCGCCCGCTGCTCGGGCTTCGTCCAGGCGATGGAACGGGCAGCCGAGGTGGTCGCAGCCGGTGAAGCCGCATCTGTAATCGAAACTTAAATTTCATATGGCGGTTTCCGATTATGCTGGCGCTGATCGAGCTTAATTTGTAAGTTCAGGGCATGCGCGATCCCAATCTCGACGCCTTGCTCTCCCGCCGCGGCACCGTCACCCGCATCGCCCAGGCCCTCAACATCTCCCCCGCCGCCGTCTCGCAATGGCAGCGGGTGCCGGCTGAACGGGTCGGCGAGATCGCCACCCTGCTCGGTGTCGCCCCGGAGGAGTTGCGCCCGGACCTGCATTCCGCGGTCGCCGCCAAGCCGATACGAAGCGGCCCACGCATCCCGCTGCGCCGCCGCCGTCGCACCAAGATCATCGCCACGCTCGGCCCGGCGAGTTCCAGCTTCGAGATGATCGAGCGGCTGTACCGCGCCGGCGCCGATGTGTTCCGGCTGAATTTCAGCCACGGCACCCATGCCGACCATGCCGAGCGGATCACCATCATCCGGGCGGTCGAGGAAAAGGTCGGCCGGCCGATCGGCATCCTCGCTGATGTGCAGGGGCCGAAACTGCGGGTCGGGCGCTTCCAGGGCGGACGGGTGCAGTTGCAGGCGGGCCAGCCCTTTCGCCTCGACCTTGCGCCGCAGCCGGGCGATGTCCGACGCGTCAGCCTGCCGCATCCGGAAATCATCAAAGCGGCGCAAATCGGCACCAGCCTGTTGCTTGATGACGGCAAGCTGCGGCTGCGCGTGACCCATGTCCGCCCCGACCATCTGGAGACCGAGGTCCTGGTCGGGGGCCAGCTTTCCGACCGGAAGGGGGTGAACGTCCCCGACGTGGCGCTGCCGATCCCCGCGCTCACCGCGCAGGACCGCGACGATCTGGCCTTCGTCCTGCCGCTGGGGATCGAATATATCGGCCTCAGCTTCGTGCAACGGGCGGAGGATGTGCTGGAGGCCAAGGCGATCGCCGCTGGCCGCGCCCTGGTCATGGTGAAGCTCGAAAAGCCGCAGGCGATCGACAACCTCGATGCCATCCTGGATGCAACCGATTGCGTCATGGTGGCCCGCGGAGATCTGGGCGTGGAATGCCCGCCCGAGGAAGTGCCCCTGATCCAGAAGCGGGTGATCCGCGCCGCCCGGCGGCTTGGCAAGCCGGTGGTCGTCGCCACCCAGATGCTGGAGAGCATGATCGCCTCCCCCTCCCCCACCCGGGCGGAAGCCTCCGATGTCTCGACCGCGGTCTTCGACGGCGCCGATGCGGTGATGCTCTCCGCCGAGACCGCCGCCGGGCAATACCCGTTCGAGGCGGTGAACATGATGGACCGCATCGTCGCGCGGGTGGAACAGGACGCCGATTGGCGCGCCCTGACCGATGCCGCCCGACCGCCACCGGAGGAGAGCAGCGCCGGCGCGATCGCCGCCGCCGCCAGCCAGGTCGCGCACACCATCCATGCCCAGGCGATCTGCACCTTCACCAGTACCGGCAGCACGACGCTGCGCGTGGCGCGGGAGCGGCCGGATTGTCCCATCCTCGGGCTGACCGCCAGCACCGCCATCGCCCGGCGCCTCGCCGTCGTCTGGGGCGTGCATCCCCTGGTGACGGAGGAGCCGACCAGCATGGGCGAAATGGCGACCCGCGCCCTGCGCGCAGTCCGCCAGGAAGGCTTTGCCAATAGCGGCCAGGAGGTCGTCTTGACCGCCGGTGTCCCCTTCGGCACCCCGGGGACCACCAATGCGCTGCGCGTCGCCATGGTGAAGTAGACGATTGACGCCGCCCCCGTGGCTGGTCGAGCATCGCACGCCGAAGGACGACACGCATGACCGACAGCATCCCGGTGATCGATATCGGGCCGGCGCTGGCCGGCGCCCCAGGGGCGCTCGATCGCACCGCCCGCTTGCTGCGACATGCCTGCGAGGAGATTGGCTTCCTGGCGATCGTCGATCATGGCGTGCCGGCCAAGATCATCGAGGACGGCTTCGCCGCCGCCGCCGCCTTCCACGCGCAACCGCTGGCCGCCAAGCTGGCCCTGTCGCTGGATGCGCGGATGCAAGGCTATCTGCCCTACCGGGGCAGCACGGCGCGGTCCAACGCCTTGAACGCGGTCCGCAAACCGAACGAGAACGAGGCGTTCTTCGTCCTGCCCGAGCATGAAGGCGGCAACCGCTGGCCGGCCGACCTGCCGGCCTTCGCGCCAGCCGCCAGCGCGGCGTTCGAGGCCTTTCAGGCGCTCGCGCTGCGGCTCCTGCCCCTCTACGCCCGCGCCCTCGATCTGCCGGCCGAGTATTTCGGGCGCTTTTTCACGCGGCCGCACAGCTCCCTCCGGATGACCCATTATCCGGCGGTGGCCTATGGCGAGCACGAATACGGCCTCGCGCCACATACCGATACCAGCTTCATCACGCTGCTCGCGGCCAATGCGCGGCCGGGGCTGCAGGTCCGCACGCGGACCGGCGCCTGGATCGACGTCGCGGCGGTGCCTGGCAGCTTCATCGTCAATACCGGCGATATGCTGCACCGCTGGTCGAACGGGCGCTTCCTCTCGACGCCGCATCGCGCGGTGAACCCGGGCGGCGGGCCGCGCTACGCGATCCCCTATTTCTTCCACCCCGATCTGGAAACCCAGCTGGCCCCGCTGCCCGGCTGCGTATCGGCCGGCGAACCCGCGCGGTTCGAGCCGCAGACGGTCAGCGAGTTCATGGCGCATTTCCGCCGCAGCAATTACGAACGCTTCCGCGCGGCGGACGCCGCCGCCTGAACCAGGCCCCGCTGGGGCTATTGCCCCGGCAGGCGCTTGCGGCCGGCGACGGCGTAGGAGCAGTTGCCGTTGCGGAAGTCGCCGACGAAATTCTCCCCACGGAAGGCGCCGATGATCGCGATGCTGCGGTCCATCCGGTCGGCGACCCGCACCTCGCCCCCCGTATTGACGCTGCCACTATAGGTCTTGCCCATATTAAGCTGCGCCCGGCCCTGCTCGACCGCCATGATGACATCGCGGGAAGGCGCCGGGGGGCATTGCCGCGCGGCGCTGGGGTTGGTCGTAAAGCGCAGGCCCCATTCGCCATCGAAGGTGGTGACGGGCCCGGCGGCGGGGCTGGCCGCAGCGGATGCGGCGGCGGTCTGATCACCCACGTTGTTATTGATAATGTTGACGCCGGGCTTCGAGGAACAACCCGGCACGGCCAGCGTCACCAGGATGCAGAGGGGAAAAAGGCGCGCGCGCTTCGGCATATCGGATCTCCTGCGGCGCGGTCTGTAGCGGGATGCGCGGGTCGGCTCAACGCGCGGGCGGATCGTCCAGGCGTTGCCCGTCGAGCACGGCGTCCCGCCGCGCCCGTGCCTCCTGCTCCCGCGCCCGCTCCGCGGCCGTCCGGCCGTGCTTGGCGCGATTGGCGGCCGCCTGCTGGCGCGCCGCATCGCGGGCCTTGGCCTTGCGCACGCGGTTCAGGTTGACGATCTCCGCCATTCGAGCAGGATAGGGGCAAAAGCGGGGCATGTCCCGCGGGGAGGAATTCACCATGCGCATCGCCCGTCGCGCGGCCCTGGCTGCGGCTGCGTCCTTCACCGTTGGGGCCCGCGCCCAGACCACCCCGGCCATCAAGCTTGGCGTCATGACCGACCTGTCAGGCCCCTTCGCCGATATCGCCGGCCCAGGCGTTATCACGGCCACCAAGCTGGCGGCGCAGGAAGCCATGGCCGCTTCCGGCGGCGCGCTCAAGGTCGAGGTGATCGCGGCAGATCATCAGAACAAAGCCGATATCGCCGCCAACCTGGCGCGGCAATGGCTCGACCGCGACGGCGTCGATGCGCTGATCGATGTCACCGGCTCCTCTGCCGCCCTGGCCGCGAACGGTATCGCGCGGGAGAAGAACAAGGTCTACCTCGCCACCGCCCCCGGCACCTCAGAGCTGACCGGCGCGCAATGTTCGCCGAATACGGTGCACTGGGTCTACGACACCTGGATGTTGGCGAACGCCACCTGCCGGCCGATCGTCGCCAGCGGCGGCGATACCTGGTTCTTCATCACCGCCGATTACGCCTTCGGCCATGCGATGGAAGCCGATGGGTCCTCCTTCATCGAACGGGCGGGCGGCAAGGTGCTGGGCTCGGCCCGCTATCCCTTCCCGGCGACCACCGATTTCTCCGCCTTCCTGCTGCGCGCGCAGGCCAGCAAGGCGAAGGTCGTCGGGCTGGCCAATGCCGGCACCGACCTGATCACCTGCGTCAAGCAAGCTTCGGAATTCGGCCTGGTCAAGCGCGGCCAGCGGCTCGCGGCGCTCAATCTCTTCGCCAGTGAGATCGTGGCGCTCGGCCTCAATGCCTCGCAGGGCCTGCTCTGCGCCGAGGTGTTTTACTGGGACGAGAATGACCGCACCCGCGCCTTCACCGCACGCCTGAAGGAAGGCCAGGGCTTCGCGCCGATCCCCACACGGGTGCATGCCGGCTCCTATGCCGCCACCCTGCATTACCTGAAGGCGGTGCAGGCGATGGGCGTCGCGGCAGCCAAGGCCTCGGGCGTCGATGCGGTGCAGCGGATGAAGGCCATGCCGACCGATGATGACTGCTTCGGGCGCGGCAGCATTCGGGCCGATGGCCGCAAGCTGCATCCGGCCTTCCTGCTGCAGGTGAAGACGCCGGAGGAAAGCCGGGGCCCAGGCGATATCTGCAAGATCATCCAGACCATCCCAGCCGAGCAGGCCTTCCGTCCGCTCGCCGAGGGCGGCTGCCCGCTGATCAAGACCTGATCCCCGCCCCTGGCATCGCCGCGCCCGCTCGGGCATGGTCGCCGGGTAGGGATGAGGGGATGCATGCAGGTCGCCGAAGTGACGATCGCCGGCCGGACCGTGCCGGTCGCCGGCCACGCGGAGGATAGTTTCTTCGCCTATGCCGCCGAACACGCGGCCGGCCTCGCGCCCATGCGCGCGGTCGCCGCCGCTGCCACCCCGGCCGATGGCGTTATCCTCGATGTCGGGGCGAATATCGGCCTTTCTGCCCTGGCCTTTGCCGGGCTGGTGCCGGCCGGGCGCATCCTGGCGGTGGAGCCCAGCCCACAGAGCGTCGCCGCGCTGCGCGAGACCTTGCGGCGCAATGGGCTGGAGGGACGCGTGACGGTGGCGCCGGTGGCGCTGGCCGATGCACCGGGTGAGTTGGCGTTCCACGAAGCGGCGCATTCCGCCGGCGCGCATCTGATGGACCCGAATATGCTGAGCGGCATCGGTGGCCGGCAGGTGCGGGTCCCGGTGACCACCCTGGACGCCCTGCTGGCCGAATACGCCATCCCGGCGCTGCACTTCGTGAAGATCGACGTCGAGGGCTTTGAGAGCGAGGTCATGGCCGGCGCGACCGAGAGCTTCGCCCGGCATCGGCCGGTGGTCTTCGCCGAATACAATGCCTGGGTCCTGCAGGCGCTGCGCAACGCCAACCCGCGGGCGACGCTGGAAGCCTGGATGGCGCGCTTTCCCGTGGTGCATGCAATGCGCGAAGGCCGGCCGCCCTGGCGGATCACCCCGGAGAACCTCCTCGACTTCCTGCACGATCATCTGGTCGTCCGGGGTTGCGCCGATGATCTGGTGTTGAGCTGGGACGACGCCTGGCTGCCCCGCTACCAAGTGCCAGACTGATGCCGGCGCCTGACGGGACCGCCCCCATGCAGCTGCCCCGCCGTGCCCTGCTGGCCCTGCCGGCGCTGCTGCTACCCGGCCTTGCCCGTGCCGAGGACTGGCCCGCCCGGCCGATCCGCCTGATCGTCCCCTTCGCCGCCGGCGGAGCCGCCGATAGCGCAGCGCGAGCGATCACCCCGGCGATGACCACGACGCTCGGCCAATCCTTCGTCGTGGAAAACCGCACCGGCGCGGGCGGCAGCCTGGGCGGCGGCTTGGTCGCGCAGGCCGCGCCGGATGGCTATACGCTGCTTTGGGACGCCTCCTCGCACCTGGTCAATCCGGCACTGATGAAGGCCCTGCCCTTCGACTACGCCGCCTTCACGCCGATCTCCCTGGTGGTGACCTTTCCCGGCGTGCTGGCGGTGAAGCAGGATTTCCCGGCCCGCTCGGTGGCCGATTTTGTCGCACTGGCCAAGGCGAAGCCGGGTACCATCAGCGTTGGCACCCAGGGCAATGCGACCGCCGGTCATATCGGCCTGTTGCAGTTCAGCCAGGCCGCCGGGATCGAGGTGATCCACGCCCCCTATCGCGGCGGCGCTGATGCAGCGCGGGATCTGGCAGCCGGCGCGATTGATGCGGTGTTCATCACCACGGTCAGCGCGGGGCCCTTGGTCGATAGCGGCCGGGCGCGTTTCCTGGCGGTAACCACCATAGCGCGTCTACCGAGCCGGCCCGATGTGCCGACACTGGCCGAAAGCGGCTATCCTGGCTTCAACTCCAGCGAATGGGCGGCGCTGTTCGGCCCGCCGGGCCTGCCAGCGCCGATCGTCACCCGGCTGCACGCTGCCCTCACCGCCGCTCTCGCCGAGCCGGGGGTGAAGCTGCGGTTGGGCCAGATCGGCGCGGTA
>CAITYE010000049.1 GCA_903896535.1 uncultured Paracraurococcus sp. | reverse complement strand
CGAGCCCCCGTTCACGGGCACGGGCGATATCAGCCTCTGCATTATCACCGATGTGCAGGACGGCCTCCGGCTTCCGCCCCGTTGCCGCCAGCAGGTCGTCGTAGAGCCCACCATGCCGCTTGGTCCGGCCGACTTCGCAGGAGACATGTGCCGAAACGAAATCGCGATCGAGCGCATGGCCGGCCAGAACCTCCCGCACGAAGCCGATGCCGCAATAGAAATCGGACAGCAGGCTGGCACGGCCGGCGGCGGCATCCAGCAGCGTCGCGGCGTGCCGGTCGGGCCGCGTGACCCGGCTTTCCGCCAATGCCTCGTGTGCCAGCAGCCGCGCCCGCAGCGTGGCGATGACCGGCGCCGGCGTGTCGGGCCGCAACGCCGTGGCCAGCCAATGATCGAGCGCCTCTTCGAAGCGGTATTCCCATTGCGCGTCGGCGACCGCCGCCTCGGCTTCCTGGCGCCGCGTCAGCATCGCCGCCGGGCACAGCCCCGGCTCGCGCAGCCAGCGGCGGCCGTTCAGCAGCAGGCAACGGGCGGATTGCAGCTTGACCTCATCCGGGTCGCAATCGCGTCGCAGCAGCGTGTCCCAGACATCGAAGCTGACATGCTCGGCCGCGGCGATCGCCGGCAGCAGGTCGGGCGGCAAGGGATGATCATCGTGCGGCGGCGGCAGGTCGGCGGGCCCGAAGCTCGCGCCGAGCGCCTCCAGGTCGTGGGGCGGCCGGAGCGAGGGTCCAGCCGACTGCGGCTGCGCACCGCTCAGCCCAGCCGTCTCCAGCGCCGCCTCCAGCATCGCCGCCGGAATGGCCGCCTCGCCTTCCGCCAGCAGCCGCAAGAAGGCCATGCGCCGCTGCGTGGCATCGGCCTGGTCTCCGGCATGGCGCGCCAGATCGACGCCCGGATGCGGGCGATGCCCGGCGGCGATCCCTTCGGCCAGGAACCAGGAGAACGGCTCGCGCCCCGCCGCCTCCGGATGCGCCGCGGCGTACCAGGCGGTGGCGAAGAGCCGGTTCGGCGTCAGCCCGTTGCGCCAGCCCACCTCGACGTAATGGGTGAGTGGATTGACCCGGTTGCCACGCAATCCGGCGACTTGCCGGAAATACCAATCGGGATCGAAGGCGGGATGCGGGGAGCGGCCCTCAGCATGGCCCCGTTCAAGGAAATCCCGCAGCAATGCCTCTGGCGGCAGGTCGGGCACCTGAGTCGCATACCATGCGGGATCGAACAACGGGTGCGGGCTGGCGCCACGCCGGGCGCCCTCACGGACATAATGGCCGAGCGGGGTGAGGGCCGAGCCACGCCAGTCCGGGTTCGTCGCTGTGTAATGGGCGACATCAAAGAGCGGGTGCGGCAGTTCGAGCGGTGCCTCGGCAATCTGCCAGCCGATGACCGAGATCCCCTCGCCCGCCGCCGCGGCGCGCGGATTGCGCTCAAGGAACCAAATGACGTCGAACAGGCCGGCATCGGCAATCGCCGCCGCCTCGGCCTGCAGGTCGCCCTGCGCCGCAAGGCCCGCCCGGTCGAACGCCTGGACCATCAACGCGCGGACATCCGACGGATAAGCCCTCGGGGCGGCGTCTGCCGCACCCCCTTTGGCAAGACCTCGGCTCTCCTCCGCACGACTAGCATATCCTTGTACTGGGAACCCGGGTGGACTGGGGGGGCATAGCCGGCCATGACCCAGGTTATCCTCGTGCCCCCCAATAAACTGTTGCCGCGGTCGGATCCACTACCCTCTGCATCGACGGCATTATCCCCGGCACACGGCGGATCAGCCGCAAGGACCAGCAGACTAAAAGCCGGCTGTATCCTGCGCTTTTCCCGATCGAACGATTAACGTCCGTAGACCCGGCTCGCAAGCTGCGGAGAATGAAAGTTAAACTGGTGGATGTCGGCGTTTTCGCAAGCGGGGGGCGGGACGCCCCTCAGGCGCGCTCCTGCCCCGGCCCGTCGACCCCCTGCCGGGCGCAAACATTGCGAGTATCGAGGAGCACCGGCAGCGCGGCCAGCGCCCGGTAGTCGATCCCGTCATGATCGGCCGCGATGACGCCGGCATCGGACCGCAGCAGCGCCACGTTCAACGGCACAGAATGGCGCCCGGCGAGGCCCATGGGAGAGGCGCCGAGCGGCAACACCGGCACGAGCGGGTCGTGATAGAGCGCCTCCCCACCCGCGGCTTCGATCAGTTCCATGAGCGCCAAGCCCGGGCTCTCCCGCAAATCAGCCAGGTTTCGCTTGTAGCCGACCCCCACCACCAGCACCCGCGCCCCGACCAGGCCACCCCGCCCGGCCAGACGCGCCGCGAGCCGGGCGAGAACCCGCTGCGGCATCGCCGCATTGATGGCGCAAGCCAGTTCCACGAGCGGCGCTGGCGCCCCCGCCTCGGCGGTGCGCCATGCGAGGTAGAGCGGATCGACCGGGATGCAGTGCCCCCCCACGCCAGGGCCGGGCCAGAACGGCATGAAGCCGAAGGGCTTGCTCGCCGCCGCCGCGATCACCTCGAACGCATCAAGGCCGAGAGCGCCGAGGCAGCCCTGCAATTCGTTGGCCAGGGCGATGTTCACCGCTCGGAAGCTATTCTCGACCAGCTTCGCCGCCTCCGCCACTTCCAGACTGGCGGTTGGGACCACGCGTTCGATCACCGCCGCAAAGAGCGCCTCCGTCAGCTCGCGCGAGGCCGGATCAACACCGGCAACAAGGCGGGGAATCTCGGCGGTCAGCCAGGCGCGATTGCCGGGGTCCTCACGCTCGGGCGAAAAGCCGAGGAAGAAATCCTCGCCGCAGCGCAGCCCAGTCGATTCCAGGATCGGTTGCACCACCTGCCGCGTGGTGCCGGGCCAGGACGTGCTCTCCAACACCACCAACTGGCTGGGATGCAACGACCAGGCGAGACTGCGGCTGGCCGCGATCAGCGCCGTGAGATCGGGTTTGCGATCCTTCCCGAGCGGGGTCGGCACGCAGATTACCACGGCATCCGCTTCGGCAAGACACAGCGGATCAGCCACCGCCGTAAAAGCTGGGGCCGCGCGCAGCCGAGCGTCGGCGAGGTGCGGAAATCCTGTCTCGCCGGCCTGCAGCCGGGCAATGCGTTCAGCGTCCGTATCGAAGCCGAGGGTGGGGAAGCCCGCCTCAGCGAATGCCAGCGCAAGCGGTAGCCCGGCATGACCAAGGCCAACCACCGCCACCCTGGCGCGCCGTTCGCGGATGCGCGCGGCCAGTTCGGTGGCCGCCGGGCGCGGCAGCGGGGAGAGGAGACTCGGCGGCGGAGCGCGTAGTAGGTTCGTATCTGGCATACGATTATAAAATCGTACGATTTAACCCGCTGTCAACGTCTTTTCGAAACCCGCCTTCACGCCACGCTCTCGATCCGGGTTTCGGCGATGATCCGCCGCCACCGCGCCAGCTCCGCCCCCACCACGCTTGCGCCTCGACCCGCGGGGCCGAAGCGATCGGAACGTTGGATCGCCGCGCAAAGGCTGCCTGGCCAGCCGACCCGCGGATCGCCCCAGTCGCAGCGCAGAACAGCGCTTGCTGCTCTGACACAAGGACGCCGGCAGGCAGCATCGAGACGTGCCAGAAACGCGTCCCGATCCCGGGATAGCCGCACTGGGGCATAGTCGGCAGCCTCGCCCAGACCGGCAGCCGTCGCGCGCCGGTCACCGCGAGCGGCTTTAGCAGGCCCTGTTTGATCAGCGGTGCGGCACTGGCGACATTCAGTTAGCCGAACTGCACATCGCTTGAGATTAGAGCGCGATGCGTTGAGGCGGAATCGCGCTCTAGCCGCCGGGAGCGAAGGGCAGCAGAATTCGCAAGGGCCGGTCCGCGGGTTCGTGCGCCGCGCTGGCCGGCCGCGCCAATGCCCTATCGTCGCTGCGCTGGCTTCAAGGCGGCGCGCGGAACCCAGCGGCGAGGAAGGGGATCAGCCGGGCCAGGGCGCCCTCAGGATCACTTGCATCGATCGCGCCCTCGCTG
>CAITYE010000048.1 GCA_903896535.1 uncultured Paracraurococcus sp. | reverse complement strand
TCCGGGCTCCGGATGTCCTCGTTGCCGAGTTTCGTCGCGAGCACCTTCTGCACCCGCCCCTCGCGGTCGACCTTGAGGAGGAAGGGGCCGAACTCATCGCCGAGCCAGAAGCCATCGGCTACCGGCTGGAGGCTTTCAATGTCGAAATCGGCGCCAGTGAGATACCGGCTGGCGGTCGCCTCGTTCGCAATCGGGAAGGGCACCACGCGGTTCGGGTCGGAGAGGAAAATGGTGGCCTCTCGCGTGACCATCGCGGCGCGGAAATCCAGATCCAACCGATGGATCATCAGCATTGCATCGGCGCTGTTGCGTTTGTTGCCGAAGCCGTTGTCCGACAGCACCCAGTAGATTCCCGGCTCACCGGCAACCGGCTTGATGCCGGAAAAACCCTGGACCGGCTGGCCATTGAAGGGCAGCGCAAGGCCGGTAGGGCGGCGGCCATGCAACGCACCGGTATCGCCGGCGATGCTGCCATAGTCCTCGACCCTCACATTGCCCGGGCCGGTGAAGCGCCCGGACTGCTGCAATCCCGGCGGTGCATCGCCTGGTGGAGAGATGAAGGTGGCGGCAGGCAGGATAACCTGGCCGACGAGCGTTGCCTCAAAGGCCTGCTCGGCACGGGCGCTCGCGAGGAGGGCGAAGAGACAGGTTGTGAAGCAGAGGACGCGCATTTTCATCCACTCGGGTATTGGATGAATGATAGCGCAGTTATATGACCGGCCGAGGACACTGCGATGACAAAGCGGTGTCAGCGACCCCGGCCCGCAGCGGTCAGACGCTATCCAGGAGCACTGCCTTCACGGCGAAGGCGGCGAGGGCGGCGCCAACGGCAGCGGTCGCGCGCCCGTACCGGGCAGCCAGGCCGTAGACGATTCCGCCGGCGATCAATGCCCAGGCGGCGGCTTCGGTCAGATTAACTTCGGTCATGACGTCCTCCTTATGTCATATTTGTAATCTATCAGATATCTCTGTGCAAGAAAACGACTTTCTTCGCTCAGCCAGCGCGACCCTGCCATGCGGGTCACATGGTTGCGCTTTGGCCGCTCACCGCCCATTGATTGGCGATGAACGAGAAAGCTGCAGCGCCGCCGCCGGCGATCCCCGCCGCCTTTTTTGGCGAACGGGTCACCTGGGTTCATCATTGGACGGATCGGCTGTTTTCCTTCCGCTGCACCCGCGATCCGACCCTGCGCTTCGTTGCTGGGCAGTTCGCCATGATCGGCTTGCTGGTCGACGGCAAGCCCTTGGTGCGCGCCTATTCCATGGTCAGCCCGCCTTGGGACGAGGAGTTGGAGTTTCTCTCCATCAAAGTGCCGCACGGCCCGCTGACGTCGCGGCTCCAACACCTCCGGGTCGGCGATACCGTCCTTATCGGTAAGAAACCGACGGGGACGTTATTGGTCGATAATCTATTACCGGGCGAAACCCTTTGGCTCCTCTCTACCGGAACCGGCTTGGCGCCCTTCATGTCTTTGATACGAGAGCCGGACGTCTACGAAAAATATCAACGCATCGTGGTGTGCCATACCGTGCGCGAGGTCAAGGAACTCGCCTATCGGGATTATATTATCAACGAGCTTCCCGAACATGAATTTCTTGGGGATATGCTGGCCGGAAAACTCGTCTACTATCCTTCAGTCACGCGGGAGGCCTTTCCGAACCAAGGCCGTATTACGACCTTGATCGAGACGGGAAAACTGTTCGCGGATCTCGAAGTGCCTGCCCTCTCCATTGAGCGGGACCGCGTGATGCTCTGTGGATCGGAAGACATGAATGCGGATGTCCGTGGCCTCCTGGAGGCCCGCGGCTTCGTGGAAGGCTCAAACGCCGAACCCGGCAGTTTCGTTGTGGAAAAAGCATTCGTTACGAAATAAATATGATGTAGCTCGATTTCGTTACATTTCGCTTTCGTGCAATGCATCATAATATTACCGCGCTTAATGCTTGCGGTGGCTAACGGTTCATATAATAGCCGCATGATACCCCTACAACTTGAAGTCCGGCCTCGGTCATCGTCCGGAAGGAAGGAGATGCGGCATGGAAGCATCGCAACGCGATCGCGCAGCCGGAATGTTCGCGGACGCATGGCGGACCGGCAGCACAGTCGGCACCCTTCCCTTCGAGGCGCAGCCGCGCAGCCAGCTTGACGGTCACCGGATCGCCGCGCGCACACTCGATATGCTGGGGCTGGAAGCCTGCGGACTACGCCTGACCTCGACCAACAATAAGGACATCCCAAGCCCCTTGTTGCAGGACAGCCTGGTCGAGGATGAAGCCAGCATCGCCGTGGCTGCCCTGCACGGCGCGCAAATCTTTCCCGCCATCGCCGGCACATTGGCTGAAGACCTGCCACGCCGGGGCGATGCCTTGCCGATTTTCGCGACCCTGCATCCAGTGCTCGATATTACCTGCTGGCGCTTCGCTGAAGTGCCCACCACCTCGGCACTAGCAGCCGCCGATCTCGGCGGTCTGGGACGCGTCGTCATCGGCAAAGGCAAACGGTTGGAGGCCATGCGCCTGCGTGTCTCGGTCGCCGCCGAGGGCAGTTGGAAGCGCGGCATCGAAATCGATTTCGAGCCCGCCTTCATCGCCGCAGGACTGGCGGCCCGGCGCGCCGGCGGGCTTGAGCGCGGCTCGATCCTCGTTGTGCAACTCAGCCCAGGGCTGCCCCTCGTGCCTGGCACCACCATGGTCGGCTCATTCGGGCGCCTCGGTCGGGTCAGCGCGCACCTCATCTGACCGGCAATGCCGCAGACTCGGTTGGGCGCCCCGATACATTCCTTATTTTCATAAAAATTTTTATTATTGTGATTATCGGTCATAATCTGTCCGCGACGGACGCCGCCCGATGTGGTTAATATAAACCGAGACCGGGCAGGGGCCAGTTTGCGGCGCCTGCCGGTGACGCTTTAGCTGTGCCCGACCAGGCACGAACGCACAACAGGGACGGGGATATGGCGAGCCAAACGGCGCTTCCGCGCAGCGATAACGAAGTTCGGCCCATGACGCCGGAGGAGCGGAAGGTCATCGTCGCCTCCTCGCTCGGCACGGTGTTCGAGTGGTACGATTTCTACCTCTATGGTTCGCTGGCCGCGGTCATCGGCGCCAACTTCTTCAGCCAGTTTCCCGAAAACACACGGAATATCTTCGCGCTGCTGGCCTTCGCCGCGGGCTTCCTCGTGCGTCCCTTCGGCGCGCTCGTCTTTGGTCGGCTCGGCGACTTGGTCGGGCGGAAATATACCTTCCTCATCACCATCCTGATCATGGGCGCCTCGACCTTCGTCGTCGGCATCCTGCCCACTTCGGATCAGATCGGCATCCTCGCCCCGATCATCCTGATCGTCCTGCGCTTGCTCCAGGGGCTGGCGCTTGGTGGCGAGTATGGCGGCGCCGCCACCTATGTGGCCGAGCACGCCCCCCACGGCCGGCGCGGCTTCTACACGAGTTTCATCCAGATCACCGCGACGGCTGGCCTGTTCCTGTCGCTGCTGGTCATTCTCTTTACCCAATCCGCGGTTGGGCCTGACAACTTCAAGGCCTGGGGTTGGCGCATTCCCTTCCTGGTCTCCATCCTGCTGCTCGGTATCTCGGTCTGGATCCGGATGCAGATGGAAGAAAGCCCGGCCTTCAAGAAGATGAAGGCGGAAGGCACGCAATCCAAGGCGCCGATCTCGGAAGCTTTTGGCCAGTGGAAGAACGCCAAGGTCGCCCTGTTCGCCCTGCTCGGTCTCGTCATGGGTCAGGCTGTGGTCTGGTACACGGGCCAGTTTTACGCACTGTTCTTCCTCGGCAATGTGCTGAAGGTTGACCCCTTCACCACCAATATGCTGATCGCCTGGTCGCTGCTGCTGGGCTCGGGCGGTTTCGTTCTGTTCGGCTGGCTATCGGACAAGATCGGCCGCAAGCCGATCATCTTGGGCGGCTGCTTGTTGGCGGCGCTGACCTATTTCCCGCTGTTCAAGCTGATGAGCGCCGAGGCCAATCCTTCGCTGGCGCGGGCCCATGCGACAATTCCCGTGCAGGTGGTCGCGGACAAGAGCACCTGCTCATTCCAGTTCAACCCGACCGGTACGGTCAAGTTCACCGAGCCGTGCGATATCGCCAAGGGGGCCCTCGCCCGTGCCTCGGTGAACTACTCGGTCGAGGAAGCACGCGCCGGCACCGTCGCTGCG
>CAITYE010000047.1 GCA_903896535.1 uncultured Paracraurococcus sp. | reverse complement strand
TTCGGTGAACATCTCGATCAGCGCGTTCAGGTTGCTGTCATCGGGCTTGATGTGGAAGACGCCAGCGCCGCCATTGCCGAATAGCGGCTTGACGATGATGTCGCCGTGCTTTTCGCGGAACTTCATGATCGCGCCGCGCTCCGCCGTCACCAGCGTCTCAGGCATCAGCTCGGGAAAATGGGTGACGAACAGCTTCTCCGGCGCGTTGCGAACATGTGCCGGGTCGTTCACCACCAGGGTCTTCGGGTGGATATGCTCGAGGATATGGGTCGCCGTGATGTAGGCCATGTCGAAGGGCGGGTCCTGGCGCATCAGCACCACGTCCATGGTGGCGAGGTCGATCTCCTCCCGCGCGCCGAAGGACCAATGGGCGCCCTTGCGGCGCTCCACCGTCACCGGCTCGGCCAACGCGGTCACCCGGCCGCCGGTCAGGGCCAGGTTGCGGACATGGTAGTGCCAGAGGCTGTGGCCGCGGGCCTGCGCCTCCAGCATCAGGGCGAAGGTGCTGTCGGCGTCGATATTGACGCCCTCGATCGGGTCCATCTGGACGGCGACGCGCAGGCTGCGGGTCATCGCGGGCTCTCCCTGGCTTCGCTGCTTCTGTACCGCACCGCGGCGGCGGCTGAAATCGCCCCAGCGCAGCTTCATCCCAACGGGCCGATCCTTTGCCCGCTGGTATTGGCTTTTTCTGGCCCGCCGTCGCCGGGCGGACACCTCCGGGGTCCTGAGGCGCCCGGCACGCGGCAAAGCCTCGTGCCGAGGGTCTCAGTTCAGGCGCTGGCGCAGCTCCTCGATCACCCGGCGCAGGCGCTGGGCGCCCTCGCCATGCGGCTCCAGCGCCAGCGCGCGGTCCAGGCATTGCAGCGCCGCACCCACCCGGTCCAGCCGCTGGTTCATCAGCCCCGTTTCCCGCCACAGCATGGCCTGGTCCGGGGCAAGGCGGAGCATGTCCTCGGCGCAGGCCAACGCGCCATCGAGGTCGCCGGCCCGCAGCCGACGCAGCTTGAGGTTGTTCTGCAGCCGCAGCAGCACCGCGCGCTTGTCGACCGGGCGCAGCAGGCCCGGGCGCAGTTCGGCCCTTTCGCCCTCGATGCGCTTGAGCAGGGCGCGCAGGTCATTCGCATGCAGCGCGGTGCCGCCGTCGAAGACATCGACGATCGCCTGCCCCCGGCGGCCTTCCAGGGCGAGCAGGAAATGCCCGGGGAAATCGATGCCGTGCGCCGCCCAGCCGGCGGCCTCGGCGGCGTGCAGCCAGAGGATGCCGAGGGCGACCGGCAGGGCGCGCCGGCGTTCTGTCACCTTAATCAGGTTGGCATTGGCGGGGTCGTCGTAGCGTTCGGTATCGCCGACATAGCCGTGGGCGACATGGATCACGCCAGACAGCACGGCGCGGCGGCGTTCGGCATCCCCCGCATCGGCGGCCCGGTCCGCCGCGGCGGCGGCGACGGCGTCCTGGGCCAGCGCGCTGAGCGCCGCGCCGGCCGCCTGCCAATCGGCTTCAGGGGCGTCGATACGGGCGAATTGCAGCGCTATCCCCGCGACATCGAGCTCCGCATCGGGCAACTGGCCGGCGGCGGTGAGCGCATTGCGCGCTTCTGCCAGGGAGGATGGCGCCATGGAGGTGACTGTCGCCGCCCCCCGGCCCGACGGCAAGAGGGAATGGCGATCCCGCCGGCAATGACGGATGCCAATCGAGGTGGCCCTGAAAGCCGGCGCATGCATCCATATCGCGTCAGCGCCTACCGTTCCCGGCACCGCCCGCTTCCCGCGCTGGGGCAGGCTGCGGTCTTATATCGGCGGTGCGAGGCTTTGACCCATGCCGGGCGCCCGAACGGCCGCCGCGGCCAGTGCCGCGCAGCTTAGAGCGCGATGCGTTGAGGCGGAATCGCCGAAGGCGCTGAATCGTGCGATCCAACACATACTAGAGCGGGCTGCGTGAACGTATGTGAACGCAGCCTGCCCTAGGAAACCGGAGGTTGCCGTCCGGCGCTTGCGGGCCAGAAAAACAAGACCAGCGGTCAAAGGATTGGACCAGGGGTCTCGTTTGCCTCAGCGGGTACCGCTTTCGTCCCGCCGCGCCCTCAGCATTTGCAGAGACTGCCAGATGGCGTGGTGCACCAGAAGCATTGTGCGCCGCCAGCATCGTCGAAGGCGGCCATGCCCACTTGCTGCCGCGCCTCAGGGTCGATGCCGACGGATCGCAGCACTGCCTTGGTATCGGTCAGCCACAAGGCCTGCGCCGCGGAATCGTCCCGCAGCAGCTTGTGCACGGCCTCAAGCTGACCGAGCGCCACGGTGAGGTTGGCAGTCAGCGTCTGCCGCGGCACGGTCACGCCGGCCGGTGCCAGGGTCTTCGTCGCGTTCGCGCCCAGCGCCGCGGTGCTGTCGAGATGCGCCGGCGCGGCGTGCAGGGTCCGCAAGGTCTCCCGCACCGTGGGGATGAAGGCGTCCAGATCACGGACCACCTCGTCGGATGTCTTGAGCGGCATGGGAAGGGCCCTTTCGCGCGAGGCGGTCAAGCGGAAGATCCGCCGACTGCACCGCTGACATGGGGATCGGGCAGATCGGGGACAGCGGGCGCGGGGATCACGTTGCCCGGCGCGCGGGACCGCCACGCGGGCGCGAGGTGCCGCGGCGGCGGCGTAGCAGCGGCACGCGGCACCAGCCGCCGGAGGTTTCCGTGCGGCGATTACGGACCGGGAAAAACCCATACCCGCGGTCAAAGGGTTCGACCGCTGGGATCAGGCGCGCCGTGTCAGGCTCCAGTAAAGCGGGCGGCGCCCCTCGCGCAGCGCCTTCGCCTCATAGCGCGTCGGCGGCCAGCCCGGCGGGCGGGCGGTGGCGGGCGGGGGCACGTCGAACAGCGTCTGCCCAGCCAGCACCTCCGCCGTCCAGGCCTGATAGGTCGGGTCGTCAGACGCGATGCGCCAAGTGCCGCCCGGGCGGAGCGCGCGGGCGACCAGTGGCAGCAGCGCCGGGTTCACGAAGCGTCGCTTGGCGTGCCGCGCCTTCGGCCAGGGGTCGGGAAACAGCAGGAACAGCCGATCGAGCGAGGCCGCCGGCAGCAGCCCGAGCAAATGCCGCGCATCCTGCGGCCAGAGACGCAGATTCTGCGGCAGTGCGCCGCTCTCCTCCTCCCCCTCCGCGACCAGGCGCGTGAGCAGGGAGCAGAGCCCGTTCTCG
>CAITYE010000046.1 GCA_903896535.1 uncultured Paracraurococcus sp. | reverse complement strand
GGCGGGTTTTCGATTTAATCAGCCCGCTCAACCACTTGCATCATCCGCACCGCTGGCAAGGCCCCTCACCCCTCCAGCCGCCGCTTCAACTCGCTCCAGCGGTCGATGATGGGCAGCAGCCCCTCCCGCCCTTCGGCTGGCAGGGTGAAGACGACGCGATCGATCCCGACCTCCTCACAATACCTAAGGTGATCAAGCTCTTCAGGCACGCGGAAGATGCTGATCGGCAGGCTGGCGGGATCGCGCCCGGCCTCCGTCGCCATGCGGCGGAACTGCCCGACGAGTTCCCCCATGCCGTCCTGCTCCAGCCAATCGGCGCGGGGGATCCAGCCATCGCCATAGCGAATCGCCCGGCGCGCGGCATGCGGGAAGGCGCCGCCGACGATGATCGGCGGGTGCGGCCGCTGATAAGGCTTCGGCCATTGCTGCATGGCCGCGAAGTTCACGAAGCTGCCGTGGTATTCCGGGCTTTCCTCCGCCCAGATCGTCTTCATCGCCTCGATCCGCTCCCGCGCCACCTTGTGTCGGTCAGCGAAGACCGTGCCGTGGTTCTCCACCTCCTCCTGGTTCCAGCCATTGCCGATGCCGAACAGGAAGCGGCCCTGGGATAATTGATCGATCGTCGAGACCATTTTCGCGGTGACGATCGGATCGCGCTGCGGAACCAAAGCGATCCCCGTGCCGACCTTCAGCCGCTTGGTCGCCGTGGCCGCGGCATTCAGCGCGAGGAAAGGGTCCATGATATCGTAATAGGCGCGGATCAGCCCACCACCGCCCGGATAAGCTTTCTGCCGGGAGAGCGGGATATGCGTGTGTTCCGGCACCCAGAGGGATTCGAAGCCCCGTTCCTCGAGCAATAGCCCCAGCTCGGCCGGCGGCATCGAATAGGTAGTGAAGAACGCCACCGCGCCGATTTTCAACATGTCGGTCTCACTCCCTGAGAGCATGCTGCGTTCGCATTGGCTTACGCACCTTGCTCGAACCTTTGTTTGGTCGCGGGATTCAGCGCCTCCGGCGATTCCACCTCAACGCATCCCGCTCCAATAAGGATAGAGTGTGCGGCCGGAAGCGGGGGCCGCGTCAAGGTCGTGCACCCCTGGCCCCCCCACGCCGGTGCCGGCACGATGCAACCTGTGCCGGGACGCGTCCCGGGTATTCGCGTCGCCCAGTGGCGCCGCGCAGTCCAGGGACGAGACCAATGCACGGCAGCACGACAGCGCGGATGACACGGCGGGCAACGCTGGCTCTGCCCTGGCTGGCCGCTGCCGCCAATGCCGAGCCTGGCTATCCCGCGCGCGCCATCCGCATGCTCGTTGCCTATCCGCCCGGCGGCGCCACCGATATCGTCGCCCGCAAGGTCGCCGAAGCCATCGCCCCCACGCTCGGCCAGCCGGTTGTCGTGGAGAACCGGCCAGGCGGCAGCGGGACGATCGGCACGGCGGAAGTCGCCCGCGCGGCCCCTGATGGCTACACCCTGCTGGCGATGGATAGCAGCTACGCCATGCTGCCTTATGTCTTCGCCAAGCTGCCCTGGGATCATGCCCGCGACCTGTTGCCGATCACCGTCTTCAACTTCGCCCCCGTGATCCTCACCGTGCGGGCCGATGCCCGATGGCCCAATCTCGCGGCCTTCCTGGCCGAAGCGCGCGCCGCGCCGGAGAAGATCACCTATGGCACCGGCGGGGTCGGCAGTTCACTGCACTTCGCCGGCGAATGGTTCCAGGCGGCGGCCGGCCTCCGCCTGCTGCACGTCCCCTTCAAGGGCGCTGGGGAGGCAACGCTCGGGCTGCTGTCGAAGACGGTTGATGCGGTCTTCGCCTCGATCCCCTCCGGCATGGCCAATCTGCGCGCCGGCACCATCCGCGCCCTGGCAGTCTGCGGTGCGCAGCCGTCCGCCGCGCTGCCCGATGTGCCGACCTTCGCCGCAGCCGGGGTCGCGGGGTTCGAGATGGTGAATTGGACCGCCCTCGCCGCCCCCGCCGGCACATCGCAGGCAATCGCCGACCGCCTGCGGACCGCCGTCCGCGAGGCGTTGGACAGCCCGGGCCTGCGGCAATTCCTCGATGCCCAGGGCGCCACCCCAGGCGGGCAATCACCTGCCGAATTCGCCGCGCTGCTGCGGCGCGAGATCGCCGATTGGCAGGGCGTGGCCAGCCGCGCCGGCATCGCCCCGCAATAGCGGCGGCGCCATCGCGGCAAGTCCCCGCCGCGCCCCAGACGTCGGACCCGTGACACCGCGCGCACAGCAGGTCCGACCGCTTCGCCGCAGGATCGATCAAGGCTGGCCAAGGGAGAACGGGTTCGGAAGCCTGGCCTGGGCAGGTCGATGGGCGCACGCCCGGCCGGGCCAATAGGTCTCCAGGCGAGAGATATAATTGAGATAATCCTCATTTTAAGATTTCGAGATTCACAATAAACAGTAGAAACCAAAAAAATTTTCTTAGAACTAAATTTGATTTTTAATTTCGAAATTTTCTTCAGAATATTCCTTCCGTTTGGCCCGAAACCCCTATTGCGATGGTCGGGTTCATAAAATTAACTAAATTCGCAAATTTGCCGCGATCCACGGAGTCGATTTCGTATTGGCGTTCATTAATGGTAAGGGTAATACGATCTGAACGCCTCGGCTTAAACTTTGCAGCATCCCAAATTTCACCCCGCGTCGTAGGATATTGACGTCGCCAACTTTAAGATCTATGTTTCTTCATAGTATTTGTTTTTTGAGACAAAAAGGCGATGATGACGTATCCGGCCGGCCCCTTCTCCGACCGACGGCCAGGCTGCTCCTGCTCGCAAGCGTCTCGGTCGCTGGGATCACGCTAGGCGCCGCCTATCTCGCCGAAGCCCAGGCGGCCGCGGTCACCCTCGCCACGGCCACCACCTCCACCGTCGGCGTCAACGTCAGCACCGGCGACAACTTGGTCTTCCAGGGCGGCACGCTATCCGTCCCGACCGCCGTGCAGTTCACCGCCTCGACGGGCACCGCCAGCACCGTGAATAACCTCGGCGGCATCATCGTCACTGCGGGCAATGGGGCGGCGACCTTCTCCGCCATCAACGCCACGGGGGCGAGCGCCCGCGGCGCCCTGAATATCCAGGGCTCGAGCGCGGGGGCCGTGACCATCACCGGCGCCGGCACCTTCGACGGCGGCATCAACGTCACCAACGGCACCCTTTTGCTGACAGGCTCCGGCTCGGTGGCGAGTTCCTTCATCAACCTCGCCGGCGCCCAAGGCGCCTTCGGCGTCTCTGGTGCCAGCGGCAATAGCAGCGTCGCCGGGCTCAGTTCGGTCAGCGGGTCGACGGTGACCCTGGGCTCCAAGACCCTGACGATCAGCGGCCGGGCCGCGTCCAGCAACATCATCAGCGGCACCATCAGCAGTTCGGTCAGCGGCGCCAGCATCGGCACGATCGCGCTGCTGAACAGCGGCACCGGTGTCGCCGTCACCTCCACCGCCACCGCCACCGGCGTGGTCTTCGCCCCGGCCGCCAATACCTCGCTCGACCTCAGCACCTATCTCGGCGCCACCAAGACCATCGGTGGTCTTGCCGGCGCCGGTACCGTGCTGATCGGCAATGCCACCCTGGCCATCGTCGGCCCCGTCATCACCGGCACCAGCACCGACCTGCCCAGCTTCAGCGGCGCCATCTACAACACCGGCACCAGCGCCAGCACCGGCGGCCTGACCATCAGCGCTGCCGCCGCCCCGACGGCCGGGCAGATCGCTGGCCAGGTGTTCAGCGGCAATACCCTGACCTTCACCGGCGCGACGACCATCAACTCCGGCGCGACGCTCGGCCTGTTCACCGGCGCCTCCATCGCCGCCAGCAGCGGCGTCACGGTGAATACCGGCGGCACGCTGTCGATCGGCGGCGCGGGCACCAGCGAGACGGGCTACATCAAGGGCTTGGCCGGCACCGGCAGCGTGGTGCTGAACGGCGTCAGCGGCGCGGCCGATACGCTTGCCATCGTCGGCGCCGGCGCCACCTTCAGTGGCGTGATGAGCGGCACCTATGGCAATGTCGCGCTGGCCTCCGGCACCCAGACCCTCAGCGGCGCCAGCACCTATGGCGGCACGACGACCATCGCCTCCCCGGCAGTGCTCAACCTCAGCGGCAGCGGCTCCCTGACCAACTCCGCGGTCACCGTCAGCACGGGCGGCACGCTCAACATCGCCACCGGCGGCACCGGGGCGACCGGCACCATCGCCGGCCTGAACGGCAATGGCACCGTCTCCATCACCGCCGGCAACACGCTGCTTCTGAATACCAGCAGCAGCAACAGCTATTCCGGCGCCATCGCGGCGACGACCGGCGCGGTGACGGTCGGCGGCACCGGCACCCAGATTTTCACGGCAACCCAGAGCTATACGGGTAAAACCACCGTCAACTCCGGCGCGACGCTGGCAATGACAAATCTCAGCAACATCGCCTTATCGAATACCTCCGCAAACACTCTGGTGATCAACCAGGGCGGCACAGTGGCGCTGACCGGGGCCGTCAACCAGACCGAGCCATCCACCTGGACCGTGACCGGCGCCGGCACGATGAGCATCGTCTCCGGCGCCACGATCAACTTTGGTCCAAACGCCACCGCGAATACGCTCATCGTCTAGGCGGCGGCCGGCGCGACGGCGACCCTGGGGGGCGTACTGGGGCAGGCCCGCACCATCGGCGGCATCGCTGGCGCTGGGACCTTCCTCACCAACACATACACGCTTTCGCTCTCGACGACGCCGGTTTCCGGCACCGTCACCGCCCTGCCCAGTTTCAGCGGCCAAATGTACTCGGGCAGCACCGTCGCCACCACCGGCGGCCTGACCGTCAGCGCCGCCTCCGCGCCGGGGTCCGGCCAGATCGCCGGGCAGGCGTTCAGCAGCAATACGCTGACCTTCACCGGTGCCACCACCATCAATACCAACGCCACGCTGGCCTTGCTGAGCAATGCGAGCATCGCCGCCAGCAGCGGCGTCACGGTGAATACCGGCGGCACGCTGGCCGTCGGCGGCGGCGGGGGCAGCGAGACGGGCTATATCAAGGGCCTGGCCGGCAGCGGCAGCGTGGTGCTGAACGGCATCAGCGGTGCGGCGGATACGCTTTCCATCGTCGGCGCCGGCGCCACCTTCAGCGGCGTCATCAGCGGCACCTACGGCAATGTCGCGCTGGCCTCCGGCACCCAGACCGCCACCGGCAGCAACACCTATGCCGGCGTTACCACCATCGCCTCCGGCGCCTTGCTGATTCTCAGCGGCAGCGGCTCGCTGGCGAACTCCACGGTCACCGTCAGCGCGGGGGGCGGGCTCAACATCGGCAATGGCAGTCTTGGCGGCTTGGCCGGCGGCGGCACGGTGACGGTCGGTTCGGGCAATACAATGATCCTCGTGGCCGGTGGCTCGGCCTTCACCGGCACCATCGCCGGCACCGCCGGCAGCGTATCGATCACCGGCCCCGGCACGCAAACCTATACCGGTACCCAGACCTATAGCGGTACGACCACCGTCGGCTCCGCTGTAACGCTCTCGCTCGGCACGCTCGGGCAGATCGCCAACTCGCTGACAGCCGGGCTGACCTTGACCGAGCCGGGCACGCTGGCCCTGACCTCGGCGACGACCAATACGCTCAGCACCACCGTCAGCGGCTCAGGCACCATCTCACTGGTCAGCGGCGCTTCGCTGGCCATCACCAGCGCCGCCTCGGTCAGCAATGTCCACTTCACTGCGCCCGCGGGCGCCAGCCTCGACGTCACCGGGCTCGCATCAGCCACCAAATCGATCGGCGGGCTGACTGGCAGCGGTGCCGTGCTGGTTGGCAGCAATACGCTGATCATCAGCGACGTGCCGGCGACCGGCAGCTATGCCAGCCTGCCGATCTTCTCGGGCGGCATCTACAGCACGGGCACCAGCGCCACCTCCGGCGGGCTGACCGTCAACGCCTCCACCACCCCAACCGCCGGGCAGATCGCCGGCCAGGCCTTCAGCGCCACCACGCTGACCTTCACCGGCGCGACGACGATCGGCAACGGCGCGACGCTCGGCCTGTTCGGTGGCGCTTCCATCGCCGCCAGCAGCAGCGTCACGGTGAGTGCCGGCGGCACGTTGGCGGTCGGCATCGGCGCGGGCAGCGGCGAGACCGACTCGATCAAGGGCCTGGCGGGCACCGGCAGCGTGGTGCTGAACGGCTTCTCCGGCGCGCCGGTGACGCTGGCCATCACCACAGCCGGCACCAGCTTCGGCGGGATCATCAGCGGCGACAACAACAGCAATATCTCGATCAGCGGCGGCGGGACCCAGGCCCTTACCGGCAGCAATACCTATGCCGGCACCACGACAATCGCCACCGGCACCATGCTGGCGCTGAACAATGGCGGCTCCATCGTCAACTCCCCACTCAACCTGCTCTCCGGCGCGACGCTCTCGGTCGCCAGCGGCCAAAGCGGGCAGAGCAGCATCATCGGCGGCCTCACCGGCTCCGGCAGCGTCTCCATCGCCAATAGCACGAGCACCGCCAATACCCTGACCGTCTCGGCGAACGGCACGACCAGCTTCGCCGGCAACTTCGCCGCGACCAACGGCAAGCTGATCATCGCCGGTGCCGGCACGCAAAGCTTCACCGGCACGCTGAGCCAGACCGGCTCAACGACGATCAACTCCGCCGCCACTGTGGCGCTGACCGGCGGCGCCTCGGCCGCTGGCTCACCCTTCACCGTGACCACCGGCGGCACGCTGCGGATCGCCGCCAGCGGCGAGACAGGCAAGACCAGCACCATCGGTGGCCTGTCCGGCGGCGGTGGGGTCACCATCGCCAACAGCGCCAGCACGCCGAACGTGCTGAACATCGCCGCCAGCGGCGGCAGCTATTCCGGCAGCATCGCCGCAACCAACGGCAATGTCGTCATCTCCGGCACCGGCACCCAGACCTTCACGACCTCGCAGAGCTATACCGGCAACACCACGGTGAACGCCGGCGCAACGCTCGCGCTCACCACCCTGTCGCTGATCAGCAGCTCGCTCGCCGGCAATGGCAGCACGGTCCAAGCGGGCGGCACGCTGGCGCTGGCGCAAAGCTCGACGCTCAGCAACACCATCGCCGGCTCCGGCGTCATCCGGATGGCCAGCAGCGGGACGCTCACCGTCACCTCGGCGGCAAATATCAGTAACCTGATCGTCCGCCCCGATGCCGGCGCCGTCGCCAACCTGACGCAACTCCTCGCCACCGCCGGCAAAACCCTCGGCGGGCTGTCGGGCAGCGGCAATGTGCTGGTCGGCACCGGCAATACCATGACCCTCAGCGCCGTGCCGGTCTCCGGCCTCAGCGCCCTGCCGGTCTTTGACGGCCAGGTCTATGCGAGCGGCACAACGACAACGCCCTTCAGCCTGACCATCGGCGCGGCCAGCACGCCCGGGGTCGGCCAATATGCCGGCCAGGTCCTCGGCAGCCTGATCACCACGGGCACCACCACGATCAACGCCGGTGCGACCCTCGGCCTCAGCGGCAACGGCGCCGGCGTGACCGGGCAACTGACCAACTACGGCACCCTGGCCGTCGGCATCAACGGCGGCTACGGCCAGCAGGCCAACTTCACCCAGACAAGCGGCGCGAACCTGCAAGCCGCCATCTACAACCACGTCGATACGCTGACCCACACCATCCTGGACCAGGCCGGCCTCGTCCCACAGACACTGACCGGTCGGCTCACCATGGACTTCGCAACCGCCGGCCTCACGCCCACGATCGGCGACTTCTATCCGCTGATCTACTCCGCCGCAGGCTGGATGGGCGACTTCTCCAGCTTCTACACCAGCAATGACCCGAGCAACGCCTGCGTCTCAATCTCGCGCCACCCCGCCACCCTGACACCCCCTGCCGGCGCCGCCGCAACCGGCCCCCAGGCCGGACCGTGGGCCTGGAACGATGTCTGGCAGTGCGGCTCGCTCTACTTCGCCGAGGTTATAGACCCCAGCAGAGCCCATCTGGCCATCCAGGTCGTCTCGGCCAACGACGTGCCAGAGCCAGGAACACTCGCTCTCCTCGGCAGCGGATTGCTCGGCCTCGGCTACGCACGCCGGCAACGGATCAAGGGGAATGCCAAATAAGCGGCGAACCCTGGCCGGGGCGAATTTGCCGGGCGGCGGTTGGCTAGAGCATGCTGCGTTCACATGGGTTCACGCAGCCCGCTCTAGCATGTGTTGGATCGCGCGATTCAGCGCCTTCGGCGATGCCGCCTCAACGCATCGCGCTCTAACCCTTGGCCAACCCCTCCAGCAATAAGGCGACGGCCTCCGCACCTGGGTCGTGAATGCCGTCAAGGTGCGAAGCCGAAACGTAGCTCGACCGGCCCGCACGGGCCGATTGCATTCTGGCCGTCGCATCGGCGCCGCGGCGTGCGGCGCTCGCCGCTTCATCCAGGCCCTGCGACAGGACCGCGAGAGCCGGCACCAAGGCATCGACCATGGTGCGATCCCCGGGCTTGGCCCCGCCATAGGCGATCATCTTCGCAAGCCCGGCGGAAAGTGCGTCCTGCCAACCCGCGCCGCTCGATGCCGCCTGGCTTGCCCCGGAGAAAAAGATGGCCAGCAACACGCCGGACGATCCCCCCATGGACCGGGTCAGCAACTCGCTGGTGGCGGCGAAAAAGCCCTCGAGTTTGGCCAGCGGCATCGCCGGCAAGGCGGCCTGGAGGTGACGCGCGGCCGCGGCAACGGTCGAGCCGGTGTCACCATCCCCTACCCTGGCATCAAGCTCGTTCAGCGTCGCCTCAGCTGCGATGAGGATCTCACAGGCGCGACCGACCAGGGCGCTCAACGCCGCGTTTTTGCTCGGCTTTGCGGGCTTGATCCGCAGTTCCTTGGGCAGCTTCACCAGCTTCGGCTTCGCATGGGTCCGGACCTTCGGCCAGACCAGCGGGCTGGCGGGCGAAAGCAGCGCCGCCTCGAACTCCGGCGTCAGCGGCAGCAGGCTCAATGAGAAGCCGTGCATATCGAGGGAGGAGACCAGCGTCGCCGGGCCGAGCACCAGTTTGACCTTGGCGCCCGCCTTGCTCGCCAGCACCTCATTGGTCAGCAGATTCATCTCCAGCGGCGTGGTGGAGCCTAGATTGTTCAGCAGCAGCGCATAGGATCGCGCGGGCCTTGCCGCGGCGAAAAGGCGGTCGATAACCATGCGCGCCACCTGGCGGGCGCCAGCAAAAGGCACCAGTTCGGCGCCCGGCTCACCGTGCAGGCCAAGGCCGAGTTCGGCCTTGCCTTCGGGGACACGATCTTCGCGGCCAATGCCCGGCAGCGTGCACGAGGACAGCGAGATACCCATTGAGACCAGGCCGTCCGCGGCCTTCTGGGCCATGGCGGCGACTGTCTTCAGGCTCGCGCCTTTTTCGGCGTAGTGGCCGGCAATCTTTTCCACGAACATCACGCCCGCGATGCCGCGCGGTTGGGGAATATCCGGCAGCGCGATGTCGTCTTTCACGATCACCACCTCCACCTTCTTCCCAAGCGCGCGGGCGCGTTCCACGGCAAGGCCGAAATTCAGGCGGTCCCCGGTGTAATTCTTGAATATGACCAGGCAGCCACCCTTGCCTGTTACCGCCATGATGGCGGCGAAGACGGCATCGATCGTTGGCGAGGCGAAGATCTCACCACAGACAGCGGCGGTCAGCATGCCCTTGCCGACGAACCCCGCATGCGCCGGTTCATGCCCGGACCCGCCGCCTGCAATGATCGCGACACGGTCTGAGTTATGGTCGGTGCGTCGCACGACCTTGATGCCGGGATAGCCATCAAGACGCGCCAGATTGGCGCCCCCACTGGTACGTAACAGACCGTCCAGCGCATCGACGACCAGGCTTTCCTTGTCGTTGATGAATTGTTGGGTGGCTTTCAGCGGATGCGTCGACATGGGCGTGTCCTATCGGCTTGAAGTGTCGGCCTACCGCGCCGCGACAGCCTCCGGCACGGCATCGGTCATGGTGCTGAGTATCTCTGGCGATAGGTCGATATCATAGGGGGCGAAGCCGCCCGTGGCGCGTCGGCGGGAACAGGGCTTGCTTCTACCTATCGAGGCACCGCCCCGTCGGACAGAGCGGTTGCTTGCACCCAACCGCAGCTCGCGCGGCACCCCTCCCCGAACACCGCGGCGGCTGTGCTCCCAGCAGCCAAAGGATTTGTTCGCTGGACGCTGGCTATATGCCGACCCAACGCCGGGCGGAGACCTCCGGTGTCTTGTGCTGCGCCGCACTGGCGCCGGCCAGCACCACCCGGTTCATCACATTATGAAGACCCTGTCCCAGCCGCCTTGCCGCTGCTGCGCCGACGTGGTTCCTTGCAGTTTCACGATGCGCGCTGTTCCGGCCCCTGCCGCGCCAGTCGATCGCAGGCCCTGCCTGAAGGCAGGTGCCGACCGAAGCCGCGCCGTCGTCACCTCCGCCAGAACTTACGCCGTGCCGAGCCGTGCCGAGCCGTGCCGTTCCACGTTCGGGAGAGCCACCATGCCGCGTCCCAACATATCACGAACGCAGATGTCCTGCCGCCAAGGCCCCGCCGCGTGGCTCAGCCTTGGCATTCTTGGCACGGCGCTCCTCGCGCCCGGTGCCAGGGCCGATGCCCTGCTCGGTTCCGCGCAGAGCTTCGCGGTACTTGGCGCGTCAACGGTGACCAATACCGGGGCGACGACCATCAATGGCAATCTCGGCGTGTATCCCGGCTCCGCCATCACCGGCCAGAACACGATCACGCTTGAGGGCGCGAGCACGGTGCATGCCACCGACGCCGTCGCCCAGCAGGCCCAGGCTGATTCTACGACGGCCTACAACGTGTTGAAGGCAGCATCGAGCACCGCGATCCTGACCGGCACCGACCTTGGCGGCCTGACCCTGACGCCTGGTGTTTATGCCTTCGCCTCCTCCGCGCAGTTGACGGGGACATTGACGCTGAATGCGCAGGGCGATCCGAACGCCCAGTTCATCTTCCAAATCGGCAGTACGTTGACCACCGCCAGCGCCTCCGACGTCTTGGTCGAGAATGGCGGGGCGGGTGTCGGGGTTTACTGGCAGGTCGGCAGTTCCGCCACGCTCGGTACCAGCACCCTGTTCGCCGGCAATATCATCGCCGAGCAAAGCATCACCCTGACCACCACGGCCAAGATCCTCTGCGGCCGGGCGATCGCGCTGGTTGGCGCGGTGACGATGGATGGCAACACCGTCTCTGGCAGTTGCACCGGATCGGGCGGGTACAATGACGGCACCGGACGCACCGACAGTGGCAGCCTCGGCTTCAGTGGCGGCACGACGCCGGTTCCCGAGCCCGGGGCGCTGGCGGTGTTCATGCTTGGTCTGACGGCCTTCGCCGGGCTGACGCGGCGCGGGCCTGGCCGGCAAATTTAGCCGATTTGACGCCGAGGTTCGGGCGAGCCTGCGTCTCGTTCATTGCGAACGAAGGTTCTGGCGTGCAACGCCTGGGTTTAGACAGGCCCGATGTAGCGATTGGTTCCTACAACTATAGAGTCTTCGGTAACGATGCCGCTTCCCGTCCACCGATGTGGCATTGCCGGCAAACGTTATGGGCTGCATCGTGGGATGCAGGTCGTTCCGTGCGGGCTTGTCGCAGTGCCAGACATTCCCCTGGTCGCGCGCGCCGCACCAGTAGTGCTGTGCGCCAGCCTTCCAGCCGTAGAGCATCGCCTCGAACTGCTGGTGGTAGCCGGCACGGCCCAGCGCCAAAGTATTCTTGGCCCCGATGTCGTGCTGGGCCACTTGCCCCCCGCCTCCTGCCAGGCGCGATGCAGCGTCGGCCATTCCGAGGAGGACATGCAGACGTAGCAGGCGCCCTTGGTGACTGAGAGGAGGTTCGCCAGCGCCGGCCAGAGGAAGTCGAGAAAGCCAGCACCCACCACATACATCAGCAGCGGCACCGCCAGGATCGATCCGCCGCCGGCGATGAGGCCGAGCATAAACCCCACCAGCCCGCCCGACCCGTTGGCCAGGGCCGCAATGCCATAGGTCACAAGGCGTTGATGGGCAGTTTGAGGAAGACCCGGCCGCTGGCATCGGGCGGCGGCAGCGCGCCGGCCCGCATGTTCACTTGCAGCGATGGCAGGATGAGGCGCGGCATGCCCAGCGTGGCGTCACGCGCCTCACGCATCGCGACGAACTCATCCTCCGTGATGCCGTCGCGCACATGAATGTTTTCCGCACGCTCGGCGGCCACAGTGGTTTCCCATTGGATGGCGCGGCCGTTCGGCGCGTAGTCATGGCACATGAACAGCCGCATCTCAGGCAGCAGTGCCAACACGCGGCGGATCGAACGGAACAGGGTCCGCGCATCACCGCCCGGGAAATCGGCGCGGGCCGAGCCGCCATCGGGCATGAACAGCGTGTCACCGACGAAGGCGGCATCGCCGATCACATGCGTCATGCAGGCCGGGGTATGACCTGGCGTGTGCATCGCGAAGCAGGTCATGGCCCCGATGCTGTAAGTGTCGCCATCCTTGAACAGGCGGTCGAACTGGCTGCCATCGCGGCGGAACTCGGTGCCCTCGTTGAACACCTTAGCGAACACGTCCTGCACCACGGTGATCTGGTCGCCGATGCCGATCTTGCCGCCGAGTTGCTGCTGGATGTAAGGCGCGGCGGAAAGATGGTCGGCATGCACATGCGTCTCGATCAGCCATTCGAGCTTCAGGCCATGCGCCTTGATATGGGCGATGATGGCGTTGGCCGAGCCATGGGTGATGCGGCCGGCGGCATAGTTGATGTCCATGACGGAATCGACCACGGCGCAGGCGGCCGAGGCTGGGTCCTTCACGATATAGCTGATGGTGTTGGTCGGTGCGTCGAAGAAGGCCCTGACGTCGGGCTTCACCGATGTTTCGAGGCGATGCGGAATAGCGTTCATCGCTGGTCTCCTCTCAGGTTTCCTATGCTGTCAGCCACCCGGGTTCGCTGGAATGAGCGCAGCGGGGCGGTTGGCGAGCCAGCGTGCGCCGCGCATGTCAGGGCCAGCAGCTAGACATGACTGAGCATCGGACGGCGGTTTCGGCAGCGGACCGCGATGAGGCAGGCTAACGCGGTCGCTAGCACGGTCATCGGCGCCGGCTCAGCTACGGGGAGAAATGCGATAGCCGAAACGGTGGTCAGCGGTGTGCCCACCTCGTTCACCAAGTTGACCCGGCCTGTGGCTTGGCCACTCGCAACGTCGAAGTTGTAGAGCCGGTCGCCTACGAGCCCGTACAGGAGACTGC
>CAITYE010000045.1 GCA_903896535.1 uncultured Paracraurococcus sp. | reverse complement strand
TCTGTGCACCGGCTTGCGCGGTCCAAGCGCAGGCGTTACCCGCCGCGCCCAAAGACCGGGCGTCACGCGGTGACATCCGCGGCGCAGCCGTATACATCGGGCGCCGCTTGACCGGTGCAGCCTGTCAGGCTCAGTTGCGTATCAAAGTCGCGGGCAGCAGTCCGCAGGCGGGAGGCGGGAAGGGTTCCAAGATGAAGGTGAACGCAAAGGATGTCGCCGCGGGCGTCCTGCTTATCCTGATCGCCGCGATCGGGCTCTACCTTAACCAGGACCACTCACTCGGCTCTGCCCGCCGCATGGGCCCAGGCTATATGCCGATGATGGTCTTCTGGCTGCAGCTGGGGCTTGGCGCCTTTGTTCTGGTCGCAGGCCTGTTCAACGGCCCCGATCCGCTGGAGAAATGGACCGGGCTTGATAGCGTCAGCATGGCGCTTGGGATCGCCGCCGGCATCATCGCCTGGAAGGCCGCGCCTCTACTCGGCGGGTTTTTCGCCAGCACCTACAATGCCGTAGGCGTCGGCATGATGGTCGGCTTCCTGGTCATCTGCTTTAGCGCCGGCTGGCGCCTTATTGGCTATGTCTGCGCCTCAATGTGCATCTTCGGCCTGCTGCTGGAAAAGGGCGGGCTGATGCTGGCGCTCGTCGGGACCATTTTCGTCGCCGCGGCGGCCGAGCCGGAGCACCGCTCTCGCCCGCTCGGCGTGCTGGGCATGACGGTGTTCCTGCTCGCGCTCTGCTGGTGGATCTTCATCAAGCAGCTCGACATTCGCGTGTCCGTCTGGCCGCAGTTTTGATCTGGCGTCGGGATTAGGGAACAGAAGCCATGGATCTTCTCGGCAATCTCGCTCACGGTTTCGCGGTCGCACTGACCTTCGACAACCTGCTCTTCGCGCTGATCGGCGCCTTCATCGGGACGGCGATCGGCGTGCTGCCGGGGATCGGCCCGGTCGCTACCATCTCGCTGCTGCTGCCGATCACCTTCGGCCAGCCGGCAACCACCGCCATCATCATGCTCGCTGGCATCTACTACGGCGCACAATACGGCGGTTCGACCACTGCCATCCTGCTGAACCTGCCGGGTGAGATCAGTTCGGTCGTCACCACGCTCGAAGGCTACAAGATGGCGCGCAACGGCCGCGCCGGCGCGGCGCTGGCCACTTCGGCGCTCGGCTCCTTCTTCGCCGGCACGGTGGCGACCGTCCTCGTCGCCGCCTCCGGCCCGATGCTGACCTCGGTTGCGCTCTCCTTCGGCCCGGCGGATTACTTCTCACTTATGCTGCTTGGCCTGATCATCTCGGCGGTGCTGGCGCAGGGCTCGGTCCTGAAGTCGGTCGCGATGGTGGTGCTCGGCGTCGCGCTCGGCCTCGTCGGGACGGATGTGCAGACCGGCCAGCAGCGCTTCACCTTCGGCATCCCCGAACTCTCTGACGGCATCGGCTTCGTCGCGGTCGCCATGGGCATGTTCGGCATTGCCGAGATCATCCTGAACCTTGAGCGGCCAGAGGCGCGTTCGGTCCTCAAGACCGAAGTTGGCAGCCTGTTCCTGACCCGCGAAGAATTCCGCCGGGCGGTGCCTTCGGTGCTCCGCGGCACCGCCGTTGGCTCGATCCTCGGCATCTTGCCAGGCGGCGGCGCCGCACTGGCCGCCTTCGGCTCCTACATGATGGAGCGCAAGGTCTCCCGCGGTCGGGCCCAGTTCGGCAATGGCGCGATCGAGGGCGTGGCGGGGCCGGAGGCTGCGAACAACGCCGCCGCCCAGACCAGCTTCATCCCGCTGCTCACCCTCGGCATCCCGGCCAATGCGGTCATGGCGCTGATGGTCGGCGCACTCATCATCCAGGGCATCCAGCCGGGGCCCCGCATGGTGGAAGCCCAGCCGGATCTGTTCTGGGGCCTGATCTGCTCCATGTGGATCGGCAATGTCATGCTGCTGGTCATCAACCTGCCGATGATTGGCATGTGGGTGAAGCTGCTGCAGGTGCCCTACAAATACCTTTACCCGTCGATCCTCGTGTTCTGCTGCATCGGCGTCTATTCATTGAACAACAACGTCTTCGACGTCTACATGACGGTGATCTTCGCGATCTTCGGCTACGTCTGCTCGAAGCTGAAGATGGAGCCCGCACCGCTGCTGATTGGCTTCGTGCTGGGGCCGATGATGGAAGAACACCTGCGCCGCGCCATGTTGCTTTCGCGCGGCGATCCGATGGTCTTCCTCCAGCGTCCGATCAGCGGCACCATGTTGGCGATAGCCGCGATCGCGCTGCTGGCGATGATGTTGCCCAATCTGCGCAAGGGCAAGGAAGCGGCGATGAGCGGCTGATCAGCCGCCTTTGGGCTTGGTCACAGCCGCTCCGGGGACCCCCGGGGCGGCTTTTCTTTTGCGCTGGCCCGCCGCAGGCTGCGCCAGCGAAGGGAGATCGGCGATGGATCTGCAACTGCATGGCAAGGTGGCGCTCGTCACCGGCGCCTCGGCCGGTCTCGGCCGCACGATCGCCCGGCTGCTGGCGGAAGAAGGCTGTCGCCTGGCCATTCTCGCCCGTCGCCGGCCCCTGCTCGAAACCCTGGCGACGGAACTGCCGGCCGGCGCCGAGCCGCTCATCCTGACCGAGGACGTGACCGACCCAGCCGCCGCGCCGCGCATCCGCGACGCCGTGCTCGACCGCTTCGGGCGTTGCGACATCCTGGTGAATAATGCTGGCGGCAGCCGGCCGCTGCCGGCTGGTGAGCTCGGCACCGAGGCGACCTGGCTGGAGGCGATGGAGCTCAACTTCCACGCCGCCCGGCGCATCACCCATGCGCTGGTGCCAGCGATGCAGGCGGCCGGCTTCGGCCGCATCATCAACCTCACCGGCACCGATGAGCCCTTCATGGTGAACCCGGCCAATGCGCCCAATGGCGCAACCCATATCTGGGCCAAGGCGCTCTCGCGCCAACTCGGTCCCTACGGCATCACGGTGAACTCGGTCCCGCCCGGGCGCATCCGCTCCGAACAGATCGACCAGCGCGTGATGCCGACCGAAGAGAGCCGCCGCGCCTGGGCGGAGAAGGAGGTGCCGGCTGGCTATATCGGCTTGCCGGAGGATCTCGGCGTGCTGGTGACTTTCCTGGCATCGCCGCGCGCCCGCTACATCACCGGGCAGGTGATCCATGTCGATGGCGGCACCCGCCGCGCCAGCGCCTGAGGCCGCGCCGATGTTCATCGCGATGAACCGCTTCCGTGTCGCCCCCGGCAACGAGGAGGCCTTCGAGGCGACTTGGCGCAACCGCGAAAGCCATCTGCACGAGGTACCGGGCTTTCGCAGCTTCCACCTGATGAAGGGGCCGGTGCGGGCCGATCACGTGCTTTATGCCTCTCACAGCACCTGGGAGTCGGAGGCGGCCTTCCATGCCTGGACGCGCTCGGAGGCCTTTCGTCTGGCGCATCGGAATGCCGGCAACGCCAAGCCGCTCTATCTCGGCCCGCCGGAGTTCGAGGGCTTCGCGGTGCTGCTGACGACGACCGGGCAGGGCTGAGGAATGAACACCATC
>CAITYE010000044.1 GCA_903896535.1 uncultured Paracraurococcus sp. | reverse complement strand
GTGCCGGCTCGGTTCGTACTTTGGTGGCGCCCGCCTCGCCCGGCGTCCGCACGACGATGTCGCCAGCCGGCGCCAGGCCGCGCCGCTCCGCATAGGCGGCCAGTGCCGCCGGCCCGGCATAGTCCAGGCTGGTGTCCTTCGCCCGCTCGCGTGACAGCGCGCGCGTCAGTCCCTGGCGGTCGCCCATGGCCTCGGCCGACCAGTGCAGCGCCACGCCTTCGCGGTGCCTCGTCTGTGACGTTCAGAATTATTTGTCGTAGAATCGTCAACATTAAATGTCGTAAGAGTGACGCATGCGGATCGCGCCTCCCGACACCGCCTCGTTGACCGAGCTGCCCGAGCCGGAGCGTCAGCAAGCGCTCGAACGGTTCCACCGGTTGCGCCCGCATCTCGAATATAACGCACCACTGGCCCCAATCGCCCGTGACGCCAAAGTGACGTTGCGCACAGCGCAACGCTGGGTCCGCCGCTATCGCGAACGCGGACTCGCCGGACTGGCCCGCGTCGATCGCAATGACCGAGGCAGACGGCGGTCCGTCCATGATGAATTGCGAGAACTCGCCGAAGGTCTCGCATTACAAAGACCACCTCTTGGCCCGACAGCGATCCATCGCGAATTATGCCGGATAGCCCAGGAGCGCGGTCACCGCCCACCTCGACTTTCTACTGTATACAATGTTGTTCGTAGTCTACCGGACGCTTTGAAAACCCTCGCTCTCGATGGCGACAAACGATACCGGGAGGCGTACGATCTCATTCATCGACGCGAGGCCAGTGGACCGACCGAAATCTGGCAGGCTGACCACACCCAGCTTGATCTTTGGGCGAGACGCGAGAACGGTGAGATCGCGCGCCCATGGCTGACCGTTATCATCGACGACCATAGCCGCGTGGTCGCGGGCTTCCTCTTCATGTTCGAAAGCCCCTCCGCCGCGCAAACCGCGCTGGCATTGCGGCAGGCGATCTGGAGAAAATCGGAGCCGCACTGGATCATCTGTGGAATCCCCGAGACACTTTATACCGACAACGGCAGCGACTTCACCTCGACACATCTGGAACAGGTCGCCGCCGATCTGAAAACCCGGCTGATTTTCTCGACGCCCGGACATCCGCGTGGGCGTGGCAAAATCGAGCGCTTCTTCGGCACCGTCAATCAGATGTTCCTGTGCTCGTTGCCAGGGTACCTTGATCGTGGTGCCGTCCGTGGCGAACCCACCCTCACGCTTTCCGATCTCGATCAGCGCTTCCGCGAATTTTTGCGCGAGTATCACGTGCGTCCGCATGGCGAAACGAAAGTCCCGCCGATCGAGCGCTGGTGTGGACGCGGGTTCCTGCCGCGCATGCCAGAGTCGCTGGAACAGCTCGATCTCCTGCTGCTGACGGTGGCCAGAACGCGCGTCGTCCAACAAGACGGCATTCGGTTCCAGGGCATGCGCTACATCGATCCCGTGCTCGCCGCCTATGTCGGAGAGACCGTGCTCCTGCGGTACGACCCACGCGACCTGGCTGAAGTTCGGCTGTTCCATGGAGGGAAATTTCTCTGCCGTGCGATCTGTCCGGAACTGGCCGGTCAGACCGTCGCGTTGCGCGATATTCGCAACGCGCGGAACCAACGCCGCCGAGAACTCAGGCAGACACTGAAGGAACGTCGGGCGACCGTCGACACCCTGCTCAACCTGCGGGGTGGTGAGGCCTCGTCATCCGCGAGCGACAAAGCCGCTGCTGAAACGGGCGTCCCGCATGGGACACCCCTGAAACGCTACCTCAATGACTGACGCGGACACGTTTCTGGTGACGTCGGAGTATCGGCGCTTCGCCGAGTTCTGTGATGCATGTCGTGATTACCGCTACATCGGCCTCTGTCATGGGCCGCCCGGTGTCGGCAAAACGCTGTCCGCCCGCCACTATGCGCACTGGCCGCGCTTCGAAGCCCTGCCGTCGCCATGGGCCGCGTCGGAAGCCGACTTCGCCGTGTTCGCCAACGCCGATGCCATTCTCTACACACCCGAAATCGTCAACAGTCCAGGCGGAGTCCGAAGCGACATCGGCCGCTTGTGTGCCGCGATCAGGTTTCTGCGTGAGGAGCCCGGGAAGCGGGCCGAAGATCTCGAACTGGCAGCGGAAAAGCATGCCCAGGACCGGCGACGGTTCGAGAAACTGCAGGCCATCGACTGGATGCGAACAGAGTTGGCTCAAACACCGTCGAAACCGACTCCGGCTCCGGCACCTCCGCGTGCACCGCTGGCACCTGTACGCCTGGTGCTGGTTGACGAGGCGGACAGGTTGCGCATGACCAGCCTTGAACAACTGCGCGACATGTTCGATCGCAATGGGATCGGCATGGTGCTGGTCGGGATGCCGGGCATGGAAAAGCGCCTCGCGCGGTATCCGCAGCTCTACTCCCGGGTCGGTTTCGTCCATGCGTTCCGCCCGTTGCGTGCTGCGGAAATCCGCCGTCTCCTGGACGATCACTGGCGCGAGATGGGCGACACCCTGCCCTGCGACGGTATTGCCAATCCCGAAGCGTTCGCCGCCATCGTCCGCGTCACGGGCGGAAACTTCCGGCTGCTTCGCCGCCTTCTGTCGCAGATCGATCGCATCCTCCGGCTCAACAACCTCGCGGAGGTGACGCCGGCCGTGGTCGACACCGCTCGGGAGGGCCTTGTGATCGGAACGGTCTGATCCCGCCGGCAGAACCGCCTACGACATTTATTGTTGAGGATCTTGCGACAAATAATGTTGAAAATCACAATGCTGGTGCACCGCCTCGCCAAGGAGGAGCGTGATGCCATCCTCGCCTGGCCAGCCCGTATCGCCGCCGAGCTGGCGGCCGAACTCGGCGTCGATGCGCATCGGCTGCAGACACTGATGGATGCGCGGCTGCGGCAGCACCTGGCCGAGCGCAACGACGTCCGCGTGTCGGTCGCATGATTACCGGGGAGCAGATTATCGCCGAGCTCGGCAACTTCGACGGCGCAGCAGAGATTCTGCAGGCTTGGCGCGACGGCATGGCGCCGGAGCCGGCCCTGCTGGTCTCGGACTGGGCGGACAAGCATCGCATGCTGAGCAGCCGAGGCTCCGCCGAGCCGGGGCCCTGGCGCACGGCGCGCACCCCCTACCTGCGCGCGATCATGGATGCTCTGTCACCCGCGCACCCGGCGCCCCTAATTCGGGCAATGCGGTCAAGGATCGTCCACTTCAAATACGCCGTGCTCAAGCAAGCGGCGAGATTCCCCTCTGTGAGCTTGGCACGATGTTTGCTGTCCCCTCCGTGTGACCCGCCTGTCCAGGCGGCCAGATCGGGGAGACGTAACCGATGACAGCCCAGGCGCGGTCCACCCGCCCGCTTGCCACTCTCGCGCTCGGTCTTCTTGCCGGCCTCGCCCTTGGGCCGGCCCCCGCTGCGGCCCAGCGGGCGGAAAGCTGCATCGGCATCTCGATGGAAGTCACTGGGCCGCTGGCAAACCAGGGCCTGATGCTGCGAATCGCGATCGAGACCGCGCTCGACAGAATCAACGGTGCCGGCGGCGTGCTCGGCCGCCCGTTGCGTCTCGTCATTTATGACGACGTCGGCGAGCCGGCCCGCGCCGTCGACAATGCCCGCCGTATCGGCGAGCGCGACAATTGCGTCGTGATGTTCGGCGGCGCCCGCACGCCCAATGCCATCGCGCTGCGTGAACCGCTGGCCGAGATGGGCTTGCCCTGGATCGGTGCCATTTCCGCCGGCACCGGCGTGATCGAGCATCCGAACGGCCGCAATGAGTGGATGTTCCGCGTCTCCATGAAGGATCGCTGGGTCACCGAATACCTCGTCCAGCAGGCCAAGGCGCGCAGCCAGAACGGAAAGATCGCCTTCGTCTATGAGGGCACGGCCTGGGGCCAGGGCGCGCTGCCCGACATCGAGGCCGCGGCGCGCCGCAACGGCGTGGCGCTGGCGGGCAGGGAGACCTTCAATATCGGCGACCAGGACATGTCGGCGCAGATGATCCGCCTGCGCGACGCCGGCGTGGACACCGTTGTGCTCTGGGCCGTGGACCGCGAGAGCGCAAACATGCTGCGCTCCATGGATCGCATCGGCTGGAAGCCGAAGATCGTCTCTGCCTGGGGCCTGACCACCGCCTTCGCCCGCGCCGTCGGCCCGCTGGCCGATGGCATCATGGTGGCGGGAACCTTCAACTGGAACGGTCCGCTCTCGCCCGAGGCGCAGGCCGCTCTTGACGCCATGAAGGCGAAGTTCCCGGACCGGATCCGCACGACGGCGGACCTGGAGCAGCCCTCCGCCATGGCGAATGCCTGGGATGCGATCTTCATCCTGGCTGAGGCGCTGAAGATCGCCGGCGCCTATGACCGCACCAAGCTGCGCGATGCCATGTTCCGGGTGAACTACACCGGCATCGTCGCCGACTACCGCCCCGCCTTTATCCGTGGCAACCAGGAACGCATGGATGCGGTGCTGCCCGAAGCCTACAAGCTGCAGGCGTTCCACAACGGCATGCTGATGCCCATCGAGGCAACGCCCTACGGCATGCGGAATTGATGATGTCGTCCGCGGCCTGGCTGGTACCAGGTTGCGGCCCGCGGACGCCGGCAGCAACGCATCGGCGAGGCTGGGCCGCGCTGCGGAATGCCTGTCCGCGCGCCTCACGGCTCGATCAGCCGGCAGCGTTCGAGGCCTGGACCCACGATGCGGGCCGGTGATCGGACCGACAGGAAGGCATCGCATGGAAGCTGTCACGCAATACCTGCTGACCGGCCTGTCGGTAGGCAGCGTCTACGCCATGGTGGGCCTTGGATTCTACGTCATGTGGACGGCAGCCAAGGCGGTGAACTTCAACTTCGGCGACATATTCATGCTGGGCGCCGTGCTGACCGTGGTCGCCATGGACCAGGGCATCCCGCTGCTTCCGGCGGCGGTGCTGGCCGTGGTCGTGGCAGCGATCGCGGCCGCGGCCATCGAGCGTGGCTTCGTCCGGCCCTTCAACCAGGAAGCCAACGCCATCGGTTGGATGCTGACCACCATCGCGGTCGGCACCATGATCGAGAGCGCGACGACAGCTCTCTTCGGATCGAACCCGCGCGGCCTGCCGTCTCCGCTGGCGGAGAGCCCGATCCGGCTCGGCGGCGCCGGCATCTACCCGCAGGAGTTACTCCTGCCCGTAGCACTGGTACTAGTCGCTGTCGGGCTTGAGCTGTTCTATCGCCGCACCATGCTCGGGCGCGCCATGCGGGCGGTTGCCTGGAACCGCACCGCGGCAGGGCTGGTGGGCATCGATGCCGATCGCATCACGCTGATCGCCTTCGGCCTGGCGGGCGGCCTCGGCGCGATGGCCGGCGTGCTGATCGGCCCGGTGGTGCAGGCGAGCTCCACCATGGGCGGGGTGATCGGCCTGAAGGGCTTCATGGTGGCGATCATCGCCGGCATCGCCAATGCGCGGGGCGTGGTCATCGCCGGCGTGCTCTATGGCGTTTCTGAGAAATTCATCGAGGGCTACCTCTCCACCGCCGCGCGCGACGCCATCGGCTTCACCCTGATGGTGCTGCTGCTGCTGCTCTTCCCTCAAGGTCTCTTCGGTCGCAAGGAGATCAAGAAGGTATGAGCGGCAAGGCCCTGGGCTGGCTGGCGCTGGCGCTTTTTGCCGCGGTCTTGGCGGCCTTTCCCTGGACCGGCGACCTGATCGGCGAGCGCTGGCCGACCAGCTACGAGCTCCGACTGGTCATCCGTGCCATGATCATCGGCATCGTGGTGATCGGCCTGAACCTGCTGGTCGGCTTCGCAGGGCTGGTTTCGCTGGGCCAGGCCGCGCTCTACGGCCTCGGCGCGCATGTCGCGGCCCTGCTGTCGCTGCGCGCCGGCTTCTCCTTCATCGAAAGCATGGCCTTCGCGGTGGCGATTCCCGCTATGATGGGGGCGGTCCTGGCCTTCCCCACCGTGCGGGTGCGCGACGTCTACCTCACCGTCATCACCATCGCCTTCGGGCTCGTCTTCGTGAACATCCTTCGCGACTGGGTGAGCGTGACGGGCGGCGCGTCCGGTCTCGCCAACCTGCCGCGGCCCACCATCCTGGGCGAGCGCTTGTTGGCCACTCGGGCGGCAAGCTTCAACTATTACTACATCGTGCTGCTCTGCCTGCTGGTCGCCCTCTGGGTGCAATACGCCGTGGCGCACAGCCGCTACGGGCGGGCCTTGCGCGCGGCCTCGCAGTCGGAGAACGCGGCACGTGCGCTCGGCGTCAACGTCGTAGCTGTCCGCACCCTGGCCTTCGCCGTCTCCGCGGGCCTGGCAGGACTGGCGGGCGGGCTCTTTGCCAACCTCGCTCTCTTCGTGAACTACGAGACCTTCACCTTCACCGCGTCGATCGAGCTGCTGTTGATGGTGATCCTCGGCGGTGCCGGCACCATGGCAGGGCCTATCCTCGGCACCGGCACGCTCTTCGCCGCGCAACAATTCCTGCAGGGCCTCGGGGAGTGGCAGACCTTCGGATACGGGCTGCTGCTGGTCCTCGTGCTCTTCCTGATGCCGAAGGGCATTGTCGGCTCGCTGGCCGCTCTGCGTGCCCGCATGGTGGCGAAGCCTGAGGCGCGGGAGACCAGCGCCTGGCCGAACTGGGGTTCGGGGCTGGAGACCATCACCGCCGCCCCGGACGAGCGTGGCCAGGTCACCATGGCCGCCTCCGGCCTGACGCTCCGCTTCGGCGGGCTTACGGCGGTGAACAGCGTCGCGATGGAAGTGCGCTCCGGCACCGTCCATGCGCTGATCGGCCCGAACGGTGCGGGCAAGTCCTCGCTGCTTAACGTCATCTCCGGCTTTTACCGCGCGACGGAGGGTGAGGTGCGGGTCTTCGGCCAGGCCGTGGCCAATGCGCCGCCCTATGCGCTGGCAAAGCTCGGCGTGGCCCGCAGCTTCCAGAACACGGAGCTTTTCGGGCGCATGACGGTGCTGGACAATGTCCTCGTCGGCGCCCAGCCGCATTTCCGATCGGGCTTCGTCGAGACCATCCTGCGCCTCCCCCGCTTCCGGCGGGAGGAACGGGAGGCGCTGGCGGAAGCGCTGCGGCTGCTCCGCTTCGTCGGCCTCTCCGATTTCGCGGCGGAGGAGGCACGAAACCTGCCCTTCGGCCATCAGCGTCGGCTGGAGATCGCCCGCGCCCTGGCACTGCGGCCCAAGCTGCTGCTGCTGGACGAGCCTGCCGCCGGCCTGACCCATGGTGAGATTGAGGACTTGGTGAAGCTGATCCGCGGGCTTGCCGACCGTGGCATGACGGTGATCCTGGTGGAGCACCATGTGGACATGATCATGGCCGTCTCCGACCGCGTCACGGTGCTGGACTATGGCGAGGTCATCGCCGACGGGACGGTGGCCGAGGTGCAGGCCAACCCGCGTGTCATCGAGGCCTATTTCGGCGCCGGCACGGGCAATGGCCCCCAGACCGAGCAGACGGAGGTCACGGCATGAACGCGATCACCGACCTTGCCGCCGCCGAGCAGCCCAGCCCGGCCTCGGCGCCCATCCTCTCGGTCAACGGGCTGCGCGTCTCCTATGGCCGGATCGAGGCGGTGCGCGGCGTCGACCTCGCGGTGGGTGCGGGGGAGTTCGTGGGCATCATCGGATCGAACGGCGCCGGTAAGACCAGCCTGCTGCGTGCCGTCACAGGGGTGCTGAAGCCGGTCGGCGGCAGCGTCCGCTTCGACGGCGCCGACACCACTGGCCTGAAGAGCCACGCGATGGTGGCGCGCGGCCTGGCCATGGTGCCGGAAGGCCGCATGGTCTTCGCCGACCAGTCCGTGCGCGACAACCTCGTCCTCGGCGCCTTCTCCCGCATTGGCCAGGACCGCGCGGGGGTTGAGGCCGATATCGCGCGCATGATCGGCCTGTTCCCCCGTCTCGGCGAGCGGATCGACCAGCAGGCCGGCACGCTCTCGGGCGGGGAGCAGCAGATGCTGGCCATCGCGCGCGGGCTGCTCTCACGGCCGAAGCTGCTGGTGATCGACGAACTCTCGCTCGGTCTCGCGCCGAAGATCCTCGACATGCTCTTCCCGGTGCTGACGCAGTTGAACCGGGAAGGCCTGTCCATCCTGCTGGTCGAGCAGATGGCGAGCTACGCGCTTGCCGTGACACACCGGACCTATGTCATGGAGAACGGCCGTGTGCTGTTCGACGGCGAGAGCAAGGCCCTCGCCGGCGATGACCGTGTGCTTGACGCCTATCTCGGGCGCCGCGGCAAGCATTAGGCAGCCCAAGGCCTCCCCGGCGGTGTCAACCCCGGCCCTGGGCAGGGCATCCCGCTATACGTGCGCCGCGAGCTCCGGCCATCGATCCGCCCAGGGCGCCGCGCCTTCCAGCGCCGCGCCGAGATGCAGCGCCACCGCATCCGCGCCGAAGGGCACGACGATCTGCACGCCGATCGGCCGTCCGTCCGGATGCGGCGTGCCGGGGACGGACAGGCCGCTCATCCCCGCAGCATTCACCCAGCCGCAGAACATGCCCTGGGTTGCGGGCGTCATCAGCGGCGGCGCATCCGCGTCGGCATCCCAGGCCGGGGCGGCGCTGCTCGGCATGATCAGCGCGTCCCAGTCGCCCCAGCGCGCGGTGACATCGCCGCGCCAGGCGGCCAGCGCGTCCAGCGCATCGACATAGGCAGTGGCGGGCAGGGCGAAGCCGCGTTCCGCCGTGGCGCGGATCGGCTCGGTCGTCTCGGCGCGCCAGCGCTCCGGGAAGCGGGCGCAGACCCGGGCGGCACCGGCGGCGGTCAGGGTGGACCAGGCCGCACGCAGGCCGGCGAGGTCGAAGGGCGCCTCCGCAGGCGCCACCAGATGCCCCAGGGCGGCAAGCTGCGCGGCGGCGGTCGCAACGCTCGCCGCTACCTCCGGCGTCGCGCGCTCCTCGCCGATGGCGGTCAGCCAGCCGATGCGCAGTGGCCGGTCTGGCACGATCGGTGACGGCACCCGCACGGAATAGGGATCCCTCGGATCGGGGCCCGCCAGCACGTCGCAGAGCAGCACCATGTCCCGCATCGTTCGCGCGAAGGGCCCGATGGCCTGAAAATCGATCGCCATGGGGGGAAAGCCGAAGCGCCGGGCCAGCCGCCCGAGAGAGGGCCGCATCCCCACCAGCCCCGTATAGGCCGCCGGCATGCGCGTGCTGCCGCCCGCATCCGTCCCGACGGCCAGCGGTGTGATTCCCGCCGCGACGGAGGCCGAGGCCCCGCCGGAGGAGCCACCCGGGGTAAGGCCGAGGTCCCAGGGATTGCGGGTGGTGCCCGAGAGGCGACTGGACGTCCGCCCCATCAATGCGAATTCCGGCGTGGTCGTCTTGCCGATGATCACGGCGCCGGCAGCGCGCAGGCGCTCCACGCAGATATCGTCCTGCGGCGCGACATGGTCGGCGAAGAGCAGGCTGCCCCAGCGCACCGGCAACCCGCCGACGAAGAGGTTGTCCTTCACCGAGACGGGGATCCCATCCAGCGGCCCAATCCTTCGGCCTGCCCGTTGCCGAGCCCCTGCTGCCTCCGCAGCCGCGCGCGCGCCGCCGCGGTCCACCAGCACGAAGGCGTTCAGCTTGGGCTCCAGCGCATCGAGACGTGCGAGGGACTGCTCCAGCAGCGCCTCCGGCGTCGTCTCTCCTGCCTCGAGCAGCGCCGAGAGCGCCGTCGCGTCCAGCCGCCAGGTCATGCGGCCTCCACCTGGGTGCGCACGAACTGCGCGCGCAAATGCCCGCCGCTTGTCGTCGGCGGATACCGGGGCGTCTCACCCGCCGGCACGGTGCCAGGCAGCGCCGACACCGGCGCGTCGTAGTTGGGGTTGTGGAAGAAAACCAGGGAGAGGCGCCGGCTCGCCGCGGCCTGCTCGGCCGGCGGATTGACCACGCGATGCAGGTTCGCGCGCCAGCGTTCGTTGGTCCAGCGCGCCATGAGCTCACCGATATTGATGATGTAGCTGTCCGGCGCGATCGGCACGTCCACCCACGCCTCCATGCGGTTGAGCACCTGCAGCCCGCCCGGCTTGTCCTCGGCACGGAGAATGGTGAGCGAGCCGTAGTCGCAATGCGCGCCGGCCCGGAGCTGGCCCGGCTTCGGCGGCTCGGTCGGCGCGGGATAGTTGCGGACGCGCAGGCGCGAGATGTGCCGGTCGATCTTGTCCGCGAAGAAGTCCTCCGGAAGGTCGAGGGCGAGGGCGAACATCGCCATCAGCTCCTCGGCGAGACGGCCCATGGCGCGGAAATAGCTCTCGTAGAGGCGACGCAAATCGAGCGGTCGCGCGGGCCAGAGGTTGGGGTGGAAATGCTTGCCCGCCGCAGCCCCGAAGAAGTACGGATGCCCCTCCGGCACGTCGACGGGGCCGATCATCAGGCTCTCGTTCAGATCCCCCGGCACGTCCACGCCCTGGCTCCGGCCGACACTCTCCGCCTCGATCGGGATATAGCCGCGAGTCACGTCCGGTGCCGGTCGCAGCACGGCCATCTTCTCCTCCAGCGGCAGGTCGAAGAAGGCATTGGACACCTGCTGCACCTGCGCGGTCAGCCCAGGATCGACGCCGTGGCCGGTGATGACGAGAAAGCCGATATCGTTGATCGCCTGGCCTACTTGCCTGGCCACGGCGCGCTTCGCCGCCTGGTCGCCACTGCGGAAGGGCGCGATGTCGAGGACGGGCACCTGCATGAGCATCGGCGTGATTCCTCCCTAGAGATTGAGGCGTGTTGCGGTACCGGAGAACGAGACGGCGCCCGGCGAGCGGGATGGCGAGGGACCCACCCGGCACGTGGCGAAGGAGGGATTCTGCGTCCTCTACGCCTCCGCCGTCAGGTTGCCCATCGTCGTTGCGGAACGACCCCGGACCGAGCCTGGATGCGGGCTGAAGTCGCTCATGCGCCTGCCCGTGTCGCCCGCAGCGCCGCCGTTGCCGCGACGTCCACGGAGAGAGTCTCATCCTCGACCTCGCCCGTGAAGATCACGCTATAGACGGCGTGCGCCTTCTCCCGGCTTTCCCATCCCTCCAGCACGTCGTGCAGCACCCGTGCCGGGTCGCGCGTGAGGGGGTCGCCATAGCCGCCACCGCTGCTGTCCCGCCCGCGCAGGACCTGGCCCTTCTGCCAGGTGATCTGCACCACGTTGGGCAGCCGCTCGGCATGGCCGTTCTCGCCGATGAGCGAGGTCTCGCCGGCCGTGCCCATATGCCCGCCCACCACACCGCGCGGCGGCGCATGCTGGCCGTCGCAGGAGATCACGGCGGTGACGGGGTTGCCCGTCGGCGTCAGCGCGATGGCCTGGGCTGGCGCGCCACGCTGGCGGCCGGCGCCGGCGCTGTCCTGCACCAGTTCCAGGCTCTCGACGCGGACCGGGTGCTTCAACTCATCCACCTCGACGCTATCACGGTACATGAGCCCCGCGATCACTGGGATGGCGTAGTTCACCCAGCCGTCGGCGACCGGGGAGGACGGGCCGCCATTGGTCGACAGCATCATGCGGTTGACGAAGGGCGCGTCGCCGCGGCGATGATCCTTTCCGCTGATGACCGCCATGCCGACTCCAAGCCCCGTGCCGCCCTCGCTCAACCCATGGCCGTCACCCAGTTGCGCGAAGGCGGACTGGGTAATGTTCACCAATCGCTCCGAGACATTGGTGGTGGCGACGGAGCAGGAATGCGGGAATTTGGGCGCTGCCACCACGCTCTCTTCCGCATAGGTGAACCGCAGGCGGCGGAAGCTGCCGGCATTGCGCGGGAGGTCCTTGTCCAGCGCGTTGAAGATCGCTCCCACGACGGCGCTGGTCGCCGCACCGAGGGAGGTGTTCAGCCCGACATCCACGCAGGGCGGGTTGTCGGAAAGGTCGACATGGATCTCTGCCGCCTCGGGGTCGATCTCGACGATGACCTTCAGCTCCAATCCACCGGGCAGGATTCCCTCCAGCGGGTCGGAACGACCGGTATTCACCAGCCGCGCCTTGGGCATGCGGCGGATATTGTCGATCATCCGGCGTTCGGAATAGTCGAACCACTCGGCGATGAAGCGCTTGACGGTCGGCACGCCGTATTTCCGGCAGAACTCCTCCAGCCGCCGCTCCGCAACGCGTGCGCTGCCGAGGCCGGCCAGGTAGTCGCCATACCATTGGTCGGGCACACGGATGCGCGCGCGGCACATGCGTACGATGTCCTCGATATTCCTGAAGTCGCGCTGGACGCGCACGCCTGGAAACACCAGCGCGCCCTCATGGTATACGTCGCGTGCGAGTACGAAGTAGCTGCTGGGGATGGAATTCCCGATATCCGCCATATGGCACTTGGCGACGCTGGTGAAGAGATGCTCACCCTCGAAGAAGACCGGCACCATGAAGGTGTGATCGGCCGGGTGCGTATTGCCGCCATAGGGGTCATTGTCGAGATAGGCGTCGCCTCGGCGGATGTCGCCCGCATGGTAGCGGCGCATATTCGCGGTCTGGATATGGCAGCCGAAGATATGTACTGGCAGCCCCTCGGCCGGCGCCAGAAGCTGGTCATCGCCTGTGACCAGGCAGCAGGAGAAGTCGCGGGCCGAGGAAATCACCGCCGACCGCGCGGCACGCAGCAGGGTATTCGTCATCTCCCGCACGATGCCGTCGAGGCGGTTCGCCATGACGGAGAGCAGGACGGGGTCGAGCGCGGTCATGGGTCAGTCCCCGCAATGCAGGATGTAGTTGCCGGCGGCGGAGAGTGCAGCCGAGAGGCCGGGCGTGACCACGATCGTGGTGGTCGGCTCCTCAATGATGGCGGGGCCAGCAATGCGCGCCCCGGGCCTGAGCACACTACCCCGGAAGATCGGCGTCAGCGCCCGCGCGCCGGTTTCGGCGAAGTAGCAGGCGCGGTGCGTATCCGGCGACGGGTCATAGGGTTCCGCCACGAGGTCGGGCGGCGGAGGGGGCGCGAAGAGGCTGATGGCGATGCGGCCCTTCCAGTTCACGAACTCGATCGGGCTGCCGGCGTCACGAACCGCGTAGACTCGCTCATGCGCCTGGTGGAAGGCTTCGGCCAGTGCGGCGATGTCATCCGGGCCGCGGATGCGCGTGGCGGGTAGCGGCGTGTCCAGCTCCCAGACCTGAGCGCGGTAGCGCGCTTCGACCAGCAGTTCGGTGCGCGCCGAAGCCCCCTCCGCGCCGGTGAGACCGGCGCGGAACGCCGCCAGCTCTGCCTCGATCTCGGTCAGCGCCCGGTTTACGGCTGTCGTATCGAAGGCCGTGGTATCGCTGAAGCGGCTGCGCGTCGCCTCGAAGACGATGTCGCTGTACTGCATGCCGCAGGCCGAAAGGGCGGAGGCGAGGCGGGGCAGGATCACCGTCTCGCAGCCCAGTTCCCGCGCAATAGGCATGATGTTGAAGCCAGCGGCACCGCCACCGGCGACGACCACGCTCTCGCGCGGGTTGACACCCTCATTGACCGTGATCTCGCCGATCGCCTTGATCATCAGCTCGTTCGCGATGGTCATGATGGCGGCGGCCGTCGCATCCGGCGTCCGGCCGAGCTTCTCCGCAAGCGTGGCGATCACCCGTGTGGCCGCGGCGGGATCGAGACCGAGCCGCCCGCCATTGAAATAGGCCGGGTCAATATATCCCAGGTGCAGCGCGGCGTCGGTCACCGTGGGCTGGTCGCCGCCGCGCCCGTAGCAGGCGGGGCCGGGAACAGAGCCGGCGGATTGCGGCCCCACACGCAGCAGCCCGCCAGCATCGATCCAGGCGATAGATCCGCCGCCGGCGCCAATGGAGCGGACATCGACGGTCGAGGTGCCGATAATGTCGCCGAGACATCGCGGCCCGAGCCAGCTATCCCGCGTGTAGACCAGCCCCCCGTCGCGCACGAGCCCGACATCGAAGGTGGTGCCGCCGGTGTCGCAGACGATGGCATTGCCGCCAAGCCGCTCCGCGGCGGCGAAAGCGCGCCCCGCGACGGGCGCCATGGCGGGACCCGATTTCAGCGTATTGATCGGTCGCGCGATCAGCGCCTCCACCGCCTGGCAGCCGCCAACCGAAGTGCTGACCAGCAGATCGCCAGCGAAGCCGGCTTCGCGCAGATCGGCGGCCATCTGCCGCAGATGCCGTTGCATCAGTGGCTTGAGGGAGGCGTCGATGGCGGTCGCGGAAGCGCGGCGATACTCGCGCAGGATAGGCACCAGCTGGTGCGAGAGTGTGTAAGGGATGCCGGGGAGCATCTCCTCGATCAGCCTGCCGAGGGCCAGCTCATGCGCCGGATTGGCAATGGACCAGAGCAGGGAGACGGCGACCGCCTCGATTCCCCGCGCCTTCAGCCTTGCCAGGACCGCGCGCGCCTGCTCCTCGTCCAGTGCGCGCACCACCTCGCCCTCCGATCCGATGCGCTCGGCGATCTCGAAGCTGCGGCGTCGGGGGATGTAGGGGTCGGGGTAGTCGAAACTGTAGTCATGGGGTCCGGGCTTGCCGCCCTCCTTCAGGGTCAGCGTGTCCTTGAACCCCTGAGTGGTCAGGAAGGCCGTCTTGGCCGTCCGCTTCGTCACTACTGCATTGGTTGCGCGGGTCGTGCCGTAGATTAGGATGCCGCTGCGGGCCAGAAGGTCTCGCACGGTCAGCCCCAGGCCCTCCGCCACCACCACCAGCGCGCCCTGCATGCCATCGAAGATGCGCTCCGGGGTCGTCAGTGCCTTTCCGATGTGCAGCCGTCCCCCAGGGTCGAGCACCACGATGTCTGTGAAAGTCCCGCCGGTATCGACGGAAATCCGGTATTCCATGCATCCCCCGGGAGCGTCAGCCGCGCGTCCGGGCACGGGATTTGCAAGCTCCATGCCGGTAAGACGGAATGGGCGTTGGATCAAGATGACCGAGACTGACGCAGGATGCGGTCACGGCAGCCGCTCCCACGGCTTAGGCGCCAGGATCGGCGGCGGCGCGGTGAGCTTCCGATGTGGTGTCCCGCCCGTTGCAGGGCCGGTGCGCGTCGATCTTGCGCGCGATCCCGTCGCCAGCGCAGCGCGGCGGGGCGCGCGATGAGCCAGGTGACGCCCGAGACCGTCGCCGCCTGGAACGCGGCGCATGCCCGCATCGGCCTGACACCGACGCGTGAGGCGGAGCTGACGATCGAGCTGGACCAGCTGGCCGCCGCGATTGCCAGGGCACGGCCAAGCCTCCTCTTCGACACCGACCCGCACGACTTCCGCGTGGCGCTGCTCGAGACCGCGGTGAAGCCATGACGGACTGGTCGCGCGCGACGCTGGTCGACACGGCCGCAGCCATTGCATCGGGCAGGGTGCGGTCGCGGGAGGTGGCAGAGGCCTGCCTTGACCGCGCCGCCCGTATCGGCGGCCAGGTGAACTGCTTCGTGGAGCTCGATGCCGCAGGGCTGCGTGCCGCAGCTGATGACGCCGACCGGGCCGTCGCCGCCGGTGCGCCGCTTGGCCCGCTGCACGGCGTGCCGCTGGCGCACAAGGACATGTATGATCGGAAAGGCCGCAGCTCCGGCTGCGGCTCGAAGCTGCGCGGCGCTGTGCCCGCCACCACCACGGCGACGGCGCTTGCGAAGCTGGATGCCGCCGGCGCGCTGGAGATGGGGCGGCTCACCATGGTAGAATTCGCCATGGGTCCGCACGGCTGGAACCCGAATTATTCCGCTCCCTGCAGCAATCCCTGGAATACCGCGCATATCCCCTGCGGCTCCTCCTCCGGTTCCGGCGTCGCGGTGGCGGCGCGTCTGGTGCACGGCTCGCTGGGGTCGGATACGGGCGGGTCGGTCCGCTGCCCCGCAGCGGTGACGGGGGTCGTCGGCGTACTGCCGACCTATGGGCGGGTCAGCCGGTACGGCGCGATGCCGATGTCCTTCAGCCTCGATTGCGTCGGGCCGCTGGCGCGCACGGCCCGTGAAGCGGCGCGGCTGCTGGACGTGATCAGCGGGCCCGATCCGCGCGATGCGTCGTCTTTGGATGTCCCGCCGCCTCGTGCGGAGGCTGCGCTGGGCTCCGCGGCGCCGCTGCCTCGCCTGGGACTCGCGCGCGGCTATTTCGAGGAAGGTCTGCACCCTGAAGTCGCCGCGGCCCTCGCGGAGGCAGTGGCCGTGCTGGAACGCGCCGGCCATGCGGTGCCGGAGGTCGCGCTCGATGCCGCGCTGCTGCACCAAGTGGCTGACCTCCACCCGCTGGTCATGAAGGCCGAGGGGGCCGCCAACCATATGGCGGATATGCGCATGCGGCAGGAGGACTACTCCTTCGAGGTCAGCCAGCGCCTGCATGCCGGCTTTTTCATTCCTGCGCCGGATTACATCCAGGCGCTGAAGCTGCGCGGCGCGCATCTGCGGGCTTTCGCCGCCCGGGCCTTCGCCACCGTCGACGTCCTGGTCGCCCCTTGCGTCGCCATCCCGGTCCCGACGATCGCCGAAACGACGGGACATCGCGGCAAGGCCTATCTTGACATGGTCGTGGCGCTGACACGGAATACCAAAGTGCTGAATTGGCTCGGCCTGCCGGGCATCAGCGTGCCGATCGGCTTCACCGCGAACGGCTTGCCCGTGGCGATGCAGCTTATAGGCCGGCCCTTGGCAGAGGCAGAGCTACTGCGCATCGCAGACCGATACCAGCAGCTCACGGGCTGGCACATGCTAGAGCCGGCGCTCGTCATGAGATCGGCGCGTGGAGAGTCTATCCAGGCGGATGGCACAACGATGGGTGCCGAAAGGCGCATTGATCGCTGAAGTGCGGCCGCTATGGCGAGGCAGGGAAGAGCCACCTTATCCTGTCGCGCTGCTGCAGCAGGCAGATTGGTCAGCCTGCGGCGCAGGTCGCGGGCCATGGGGGCGGCCCACCGGATAAGGCTCGTGCGCCGACGCATGCTGATCGATTTGAACGGGTCAGTGCACGAGAAGAGCTGCCTATAGGGTGCAGGGCGCGTTGCGGGTTCCCGCGCCGCGGCCCCTCATCAAGCGTTATCCGAGCCGACCGGCGGAGCGAGCAAGAATCGCCTCCGTCTTGCCCAAGCCTGTGTCACGCGCAGGCGGTCTGCGCCGCAGGATAGGCCGCGCGCCACTGGCCGGGTTTTACGCCGCCCGCAGCAGCATCACGCCGCCGCTCCAACGGCCGACTTTCTCTCCGCCGCGCACACTGTGCTGCATTCGCAGCCGACCACTTGTCGCTTGAGAACCCATGAAGGCTTAACAGGCTGCTGAAATTCAGCATCGAAAACGTATCGAACGCACAAACGAATGAATCGCGTAGGTCCAGGAATCATTCGTGCTCTGGTTGAGGCTCCAGTGAGTCAATCTTACGTCCAGCCGCGTTGGAAATCGAACTTTAGCAGCCTGCTCGGGCAACTGGTCTCCGTTCTGATGGATCACCGCGTGATCCATCAGAACAGAGGCTGCTCGAGCCGCACCGGCCTCAGCGTGTCGGCGATTGCCCGACCCTCGTCGCGCTGAAGGAAAATGCTGAGACCCAGGCCGGGACCATGTCCGAGAGCCAGGAGATCATCAGCCCATGGACCGTTGCTCGGCGCTTCTGCGTTCAGATGATCTTCTTGCTCGATTGATCCTGTGGGGTACCGTTTGTCGCCTGCTTGAGAGCGCGGATTGCAGTCCTGCTCGCAAGCTCGATCTTAAATCCGTTGTGCTCATACGCTCTCGCGCCGCTCAGTAGCAGGGCGGCAGCCTGCGCAAAGGTAGCTTCGTCACCTTTTTGTCCGTGCAATGACGCTTCCGCTTCCAGCACGCGCCACGGCTTGTGGGCGACACCGCCGAGCGCGATGCGCGCATCAGTAATCCGGTCTCCGTCCATCTCTAGTGCCACTGCGGCCGACACGAGCGCGAAGGCATGGGAGAGGCGGTCGCGAATTTTGAGATAGGTATAGTGCTTAGTAAATTTACTCTCCGGTAGCTCGATCGCCGTGATGATTTCACCGCGCTCGAGATTATTGTCGTGCTCTGGCTTATCGCCTGGTAGCCGATGAAAATCCTCAATTGAAATAATACGATTCCCTGCCGGGCCGCTTACGTGAATTTTCGCTTTCAGTGCCGCCAGCGCAACACAAAAGTCGGAGGGGTGCGTTGCGATACACAATTCACTCATTCCCAGGATCCCGTTACCCCGGTTGATGCCGTTGATGGCTGAACAGCCGCTGCCGGGCGTGCGCTTATTGCAGGGGGTCGTAACGTCGTAGAAGTATAGACAGCGGGTGCGCTGAAGGAGGTTGCCGCCAGTCGACGCCATGTTGCGCAACTGCTCTGAGGCACCGGCCAGGATCGAACTCGAAATCAGTAAGCGTGCGCTCGCGGCTGCCTTGCGGCGCGCCGTGCTGATCGGCTGTCCTGGCTGGCTGCTGGGCGCTGCGGATGTCCGTTGCCGCCCTTAAGCCTAGGGGTAAGGTCGGTGCCGGACGGTCGATTGGGTGAAGTGATCAGCGTTGTGGCGCTGCGGCGTCTGTGGACGGTTGAGCAAAAGCTGGCGCTGGTCGAGGAAGTGTTGCGGCCGGGTGCTTCGGTGGCAGCGGTGGCGGACCGGCACGGGATGAGCCGCAGCCTGCTCTTCGACTGGCGACGGCAAGTGCGCGAGGGGACGATGCCTGGCGTAGCGCGCGCCGATGCGGCGTCCGCTCTGGTGCGTGTTCGTGTTGTCGACGACGCGTCGACATTGCAGACACGCCGCCCGCCGTCCCCGTCGTGCAGGCCTGTCGAGCGGCCTGGCAAGACGGCGACGACGATCGAGGTTGTGCTGACAAACGGCCGGGTGCTGCGGGTGTCCGAGGCGATCAGACCGGACGTGCTTGGGCGC
>CAITYE010000043.1 GCA_903896535.1 uncultured Paracraurococcus sp. | reverse complement strand
GTCTTCTGCACCCCATCCAGCGCATCGAGCAGGCTTTCGCGCGTATCGACCACCACCATGCCTGAGCGGGTGCTGGTCGCCGCCACCACCGCCAACCCCTGGCCGAACCAGAGGAAGGGGTCGTTGGCGATGCCCAGACCGAAGCCGGCGAGATCGCGCGGATTGCTCGGCCCGAGGACGGGAAGGAACAGATAAGGGCCGCTACCCATCCCCCAGACCGCCAGCGTCTGGCCCCAATCCTCGGTATGCGCGGGGATGCCGAAACGCTTGCCCGCCACGTCGAAGAAACCGCCGAGCCCGGCGGTGGTGTTGATCATGAAGCGGCTGGCGGTATCGCCGGCGCGCTTCCATTCGCCCTGCATCAGGTCGTTGGTCAGGATGATCGGGGTACGCAGATTGGCCAGGAAATTGGACACTGATTCGCGCGCCAATTGCGGCACCACCTCGCGGTAGGCGACGGCGACCGGGCGCAACACCGTCCGGTCGATGGCGTTGTGCACACCAAACATCGCGCGGTTGAAGGGTTCGGCCGGGTCGTTGTTCTCCTTGAACTCGGCCAGGGCTTCCGGATCGCTGGCCGGTGGCCGCGTGGCGCAGGCCGGCAGCAGCGCGACCAGGCCGAGCGCGACGAGCAATGCGGCGAAGCGATGCGGCGCACTGAGACCCCGAAACTTCGGCAACGACATGGTTCCCCCACGGGCAGTCACCGGCTTCATGGCGGCAGCGCCATGCGCCTGTCCAGAGGCAAGCCGGGCTGCATTCGCCGCTTGCCGCGCCGGCCCGGACACGGCACATGGCGCGCCATGCACGACACCTCCTCCACCGGTGCCGCCGGCACCCTGCAACGCTGGCTGACCGGGCCCCGCTTCGACGCGCTGCCCAATTTGACCGAGATGGCGCCGCCGGCGCTGTCTTTCGAATTCTTCCCGCCGAAGACCGAGAAGCTGGAAGTCCAGCTGTGGGACTGCATCGGCCGGCTGGCGCCGCTGCAACCGCGCTTCGTCTCCGTCACCTATGGCGCGGGCGGCACCACCCAGGCCCGCACCCATGCCACCGTCGCCCGGCTGGCCAAGGAAACCCCGCTGGTCCCGGCGGCCCATCTGACCTGCGTCGGCGCCACGCGCGGCGAGGTCGATGACGTCGCCCGGGCCTATTGGGATGCCGGGGTGAAGCATATCGTTGCCCTGCGCGGCGACCCGCCGGCCGGCGTCAGCACCTATACCCCGCATCCCGGCGGCTATGCCTATGCCGCCGATCTGGTGGACGGGTTGCGCCGTATCGCCCCCTTTGAGATCAGCGTCGGTGCCTATCCGGAAACCCACCCGACGGCGCTGTCGGCGGCGGCCGACCTGGATAACCTCAAGCGCAAGATCGACGCCGGGGCGACGCGGGCGATCACCCAGTATTTTTTCGATACCGCCACCTATCTGCGCTTTCTGGAACGCTGCCACGCCGCCGGGATCACCGTGCCCATCGTCCCCGGCATCATGCCGGTCTCCAACTTCACGCAGATGGCCAAATTCTCCGCCATGTGCGGCGCCAGCGTGCCCGGCTGGATGGCCCGGCTGTTCGAGGGGCTGGAAGAGGATGTCGAGACCCGGCGCATGGTCGCGGCCGTGGTCGCCGCCGAACAGGTGCGGCTGCTGCAGGCCAATGGCGTGGATGAGTTCCACTTCTACACGCTGAACCGGCCCGACCTGGTCTATGCCATCGCCCATCTGCTGGGCGCGCGCCCAGCGGCCTGACGGGCGGAATTGAGGCGCCTCAAGCCGCCTCAATTCGCCTCCATCGGGGGGGAGACATGCGCGTAAGCCGCTGGAATCGCCCGCAATTCCGGTGCCCCGATTTGAGATATTGAGACCTTGAGGTCCCCCCGCCGCGGTCATGGCGGGGCGTCGCGCCGCCACCAGGGGCGCCCCAGGAAGTGCCGCTCCAACGCCAGCAGGCGCCGCAGCTTGGCGATCGGCGCCGTCCAGGGCTCCGCCATCCTCGCTGTGATGATCCCACGCATCCAGTTTCGGACATAAGTCACATTCTCGGGCCGGTGCCTGTAGACCGGCAGCACCGGCATGGCGGTCAGCGCGCCCAGGCGTTCCGCGCTATTCGCCGCGATATCCCCCAACCCCCGCATGGCCCGGCGCGCGACGCGGCAGATCCGGTATTCCATGCGGTGCAGGACCAGCGGCGCCCCCGGCGCGCGACAGACCGCGAGCAGGCGCAGCCACAAGCCCTGCCGCGCCCAGCGGCGGAATTGACGGGAGATGGTGTCGGGCCTGCCGCTGGCCTCTGGCACCCGCCGCCAGGGCAGGCCGCGCACGGCGACCATGAAGATGGCGTTCACCCGCGCGCGGGGATCGGCGCCGCGCCGGCCAGCCATCCGGACGATGTCGAGCTGCGTGGCAACCAGGGCCCATTCCGCCTCGGTCAGCGGTGCCCAGGGGCGGGGCGGGGTGAAGCGGGCCTGGCTATTGGCGCGAAGGTCTTGGAGAGGAAGGCTGCGGATCATCGGCTGGCTCCCCCAGGGAATTTTTCAGAATAGCAGAAAAAATTCCTAGATTCAAGTCGGAGCCCGGGCGCGCTGGGCATGTTCCGGTTGCCGAAACTTTGGATTTCCCAACATCGTTATAGTACGGTTTCGCTTTGATAAGCGGTTCGTAAGGAGTGGCCTCCGATGTCCGATCTGGCAATCGCCAAAGCCTTCTTCGAGGCCTGCGAGAGCGGCGGCGGGTGGGCGGCATGCCAG
>CAITYE010000042.1 GCA_903896535.1 uncultured Paracraurococcus sp. | reverse complement strand
TGCGGCCTGGGCAATGCTGTCGGCCGAGCCTGGGCTTGACCCCCCCCGAACGAGGCCCCGCAGCACGGCCCGGGCGCTGGCGTCTCAGGTCAGCGGCACCGCCACATGCGCCTGATAGGCCTGCCGGGCGCAGAGCCTGCCGTACCAGGCGGCGAGGTTCGGCAGCTCCGGCCGCGCCACCGGCAGCTGGAACCAGCGATGCAGGAAGCCGCCCATGGTCATGTCAGCGATGCTGAGCGGCCCGGCGATGTAGTCCCGGCCGGCGAGCTGTGCCTCGACGATCCGCCACAGCTTCTCAGCGCCGTCGCGGGCGCGGGCGGCGGCGGGCAGGTCGCGCTCGGCCTCTGGCGTGCGCACGAAGGTCCAGAAGATCACCCGCATCGGCTCGTTCAGGGAAGCCAGCGTCCAGTCCATCCAGCGCTCGACATCGGCCCGGGCTTCGGGGGCTTCGGGGTAGAAGACATTGCCGCCGGGTTGGGTGCGGCAGAGGTAGCGCAGGATCGAGTTGCTCTCCCACAGGGTGAAGCCGTGCGGCATCACCAGGGTGGGGACGGTCGCATTCGGGTTCATCGCCGCGTAGTCGGGGTCACGCGTGCGGCCGAAGGCGCCGCCCGCCTCGACCCGCTGGAAGGGCAGGGCCATCTCATCCAGCAGCCACAACACTTTCTGCACGTTGACCGAGGAGGTGCGGCCCCAAAGGGTGATCGGTGCCGTCATCACGTCATCTCCACCGCGACATGGCGGGCGAAGCCCGGATGCTTTGCCTGCAGCCGATCATACCAGGCGCGCAGCCGCGGCAGGTCGGGCCGCGTGATCGGCAGGGCGAACCAGCGATGCAGATAGGGGCCGAGCACAATATCGGCCAGGCTGAAGCGGCCTTCCACATACTCAGCGTCGCCAAGCTGCCGATCGACGATGCTCCAGAGCGCCGAGGCCTCCTCCAGCGCCTTGGCCGCCGCGGCGTAGTCGCGCTTGGGCTCGGGGATGCGGACATAGGTGAAGAACAGCGGGGTCATCGGCCCGCCAAGGCTGGCGAGCTGCCAGTCCATCCAGCGTTCGACCCGGCCGCGTGCGGCCGGTGCCGTCGGATGGATGGCGTGCCCCGGGGCGCGCGTGGCGACCAGGTAGCGGAGGATCGAGTTGCTCTCCCACAGCGTGTAGCCGTCGGCCTCCTCGATGGTCGGCACCCGGCTGTTCGGGTTCATCGCCAGATAGAAGGCTTCCTTGGTCCGGCCGAACTCACCGCCGACATCGACGCGCTCGAAGGGGATCGACAGCTCCTCGCAGAGCCAAACCACCTTCATCACATTGCTCGAACTCGCGCGGCCCCAGATCTTCAGCATGGCCCTCTCCCCTTGGCTGCTGGCAGCCTATCACCCGGGCGCTTGCGCGGAAGGGGGCGGCGGGCGAGAAGCGAGGCGATGTTCGCCCTGATCCGCATCGCGCTGCTGGCCGCGGCGGCCCCGGCCTTCGCCTGGAGCAGCGAAGGCCTGTTCGGCCTGGCGCCCTGCGCGCTCTGTCTCTGGCAACGCTGGCCCTATTGGGCGGCGGCGGCGCTGGCGCTGGCGGCGGTTTTTCTAAAGCCCGCGCGGCGGCTGCTGGGGGGGCTCGCGGTGCTGGCGATCCTCAGCTCGGCGACGCTCGCCGGGCTGCATGTCGGGGTGGAGCAGGGCTGGTGGCCCTCGCCTTTGCCGGGCTGCCGGGCGCCGGTCTTGGCCGGGGGCGATGCCAGCCTCGATGCCATGCTGCGGGCGCTGCCGGCCGCGCCGAACAAGCCTTGCGACGCGCCCACCTATCTGATCCCCGGACTGCCGCTTTCCATGGCGGCGATGAACCTGATGTATGCGCTGGGACTGGCCGGGCTCGCCTCGGTCACCCTGCCACGCAAGGAGATTGTCGCATGACCCGCCAGACTGCCGCGCCGCGCCTGCCCGGCGACCCCAGCGCCCGCGCCACCGTCGCGCGGATGATCCGCGTCGATCACGCCGGGGAATATGGCGCCAAGCGCATCTATCAGGGCCAGCAGGCGATCCTCGGGCGCGGGCAATACGGGCCGATCCTGCGCCAGATGCAGGCGCAGGAGCAGGTGCATCTCGACACCTTCAGCCGGCTGATCGCCGAGCGGCGGGTGCGGCCGACGGCGCTGCTGCCGTTCTGGCACGTCGCCGGCTTCGCCCTGGGCGCGGCGACGGCGCTGCTTGGCCATCGCGGTGCCATGGCTTGCACCGTCGCGGTGGAGGAGGCGATCGACGAACACTACCGGGCGCAGGAAGCCATCCTCGGCGAGGATGAGGCTGCGCTGAGCGAGACCATCGGCCGTTTCCGGGCCGAGGAGTTGGAACACCGCGATATCGGCCTGGCCAATGAGGCCGAGCAGGCGCCTGGCTACCGGGTGCTTTCGGCTGCGATCAAGGCCGGGTGCAAGCTGGCGATCAAGGTGAGCGAGCGGATCTGATCCATGCAGAACCTGCCTTTGCCCGAGGCTGATGCGGCCACCACCGCGACGATCAAGGATTGGCTGGCGCGCTTCGCTGCTTGCGTCCGCGCGGTGGACTACAAATCCGCCTACCCCTTCTGGCACGACAATATCGTCATCTTCGGCACCTATCAGGAACTGGTCCGCAGCCGGCAGCGCTGGACCGACACGCAATGGGACAATGTCTGGCCGCGCACCGCCGACTTCGCCTTCGATCTCGACAATACCTCGGTGCTGGCAAGCCCCGATGGGCAGCTGGCCGTGGCGGTGACGCCCTGGACCAGCACCGGCTTCCACCCGGATGGCGTGCCCTTTCCGCGACCGGGGCGGGCGACGATCATCCTGGCGAAGCAGGCCGATGGCCGCTGGGTGGGCGTGCACAGCCACATGTCGCTCGGCAAGGGCGTGCCGCAGGACAGCCACGGCCAGCGCCCGGTCGCGGCGCGGTGACGCCCTGACAGTCCAGGCGGCTGTCTTGCACCGGCAGCCATCGGGTCCCGCGCGAGGTATCGCCACCCTGTAGGATCATTGCGTGTTCCATCGGAAGGCAGGCGGCGCTCGGGGCCTGCTGCCAAGGCCTGCTGCCAAGGCCTGGGGACCTCGCAGGCGCGCGCCCGGGGAGGATTCAGGGCACGGCAAAGTTACTTGCTTTCTCGCAACGGAGATGTTTTGATCCGATATCCGAATAAACCCGTTCGGATCACAATCGAGAGAGCGCCCCATGCCCGGAAAAGTCACGCCAGAGCAGCTGCTCCAGAAGTCCGAGATCAACAAGGCCGCCCTTGGTCACCTGCTGCAGATGATCGAAACCAACGGCCATAAGCTGGTCGGCTGGGAGCGCTTCGGCACCCCCGCCATTGATCGCATCGTCGCCACCATCGAAGGGCCGACCAAGGGCAGCGGTGTCCTGGTGGAGAAGCTCGTCGAACTGCAGGGCGCCCGCATCCGCATCCGCGACATCTTCCCCAAGGGCATCCCGGCGCCTGAAGGCCTGCGCTTTCAGGTCGAACTCACCCCCGGCCATTGACGGAGGCGACCATGCGGCCCTGCACGCGACTGGCGACCGTGCAGGTGCACGCATCGCGCTATTGCAACCTCCGCTGCACCCATTGCTATTCCACTTCGGGTCCGGAATGGCGGGCGGCGCTGCCGCCCGCCTTGCTGATCGAAGCCCTGGGCGCCGCCCATGCCCAGGGCTATCGGCGGCTGAGTTTCTCGGGCGGTGAGCCGCTGCTCTATCGCGGGCTGGTCGAGGTGCTCGATGCCGCCAGGCAGCTTGGCATGCTCACCAGCCTCACCACCAATGGCATCCCGATGCTGCCCAAGCGGCTCGCCGCGCTGGCGCCGCACCTCGACCTGATCGCCGTCAGCCTTGACGGCGCGCCGGAGCGCCACGATGCGTTGCGCGGGCCCGGCGCCTTCCGGCGGATGGCCGCGCGGCTGCCGGCGCTGCGCGCCAGCGGCATTCCCTTCGGTTTTCTTTTTACGTTGAGCGAGGCGAGCCTGCACGACCTCGCCTGGGTCGCGGAGTTCGCGCTCGAACACGGGGCCGCCCTGCTGCAGATCCATCCGCTTGAACAGACCGGGCGTGCCGCGGCTGGTCCGCCGCCGGATGATCTCATCGCCAATGCTGCCTATCTCGCCTATCTCCGCCTCGACGCGCTGATCGGGAACCGGATCGCCCTGCAACTCGATCTTGCGCATCGGGCGGTGGTCCAGGCCGAACCCTGGCGGGTCTATGCCGATCCCGCCGCCCCGGCAGTGCCGGAGGCACCGCTTGCCGAACGTCTCGATACCCTGGTCATCGAGGACGACGGCACGGTAATGCCGCTGCAATACGGCCTGCCGCGGGCGCTCGCCCTCGGCTCGTTGCTGACGGCGCCGCTCGGTACCTTGATGGCCGGTTGGACGGGCGCCGGCGAAGCCGCCTTCCGCGCGCATTGCCGGCGGGTGCTCGATCGCAGCCTGGCTGATCCAGCGGCGCTGCCCGCCTTCAATTGGTTCGAGGCGCTGGGACAGGCGGCCTGAGCATTCTTTAGAAGCAAGCATTGTCAGACGGATGGGCGCGGGCGAAGCTGCTAGCGGGAGGAGCGCACCATGCCCGTCGATCCGCAAATCCAGGCGCTGCTTGATGCTGGCCGCCATCTGCCGCGCACCGAAACGCTGAGCGTCCCCGCCGCCCGCGCGCAGTACGAGGCGCGGATCCCAGCCATGGCCCCCGCCGCGCCCATCGCTGGCACCGCCGAGCGGGTGATCGAGGGGCCGGACGGCCTGCCGCTGCGCCTCCGCATCTATACGCCGATCGGGCAGGGACCCTTTCCGCTGCTGGTCTTCTTCCACGGCAGCGGCTTCGTGCTGTGCAGCCTGGATACGCATGACGGCATCTGCCGCAATCTGGCGGCCGGCGCGGGCTGCGTCGTGGCCTCGGTCGATTATCGGCTGGCGCCGGAGCATCCCTTCCCGGCGGCGCCCGAGGATTGTCTGCTGGCAACCCGTTGGTGCGCCGCGCACGCCGCCGAATTCGGCGCCGATCCGGCCCGGCTGATCGTCGGCGGCGATAGTGCCGGCGGCAATCTCGCCGCCGTCACCGCGCTACGCCTGAGAGATGAGGGCGGGCCGAGCCTGCTCGGCCAATTGCTGCTGTACCCGGTGACCGATTGGCACCAGCCGGGCTGGCCCTCCTATGCCGAGAATGCGGAGGGCTATGGGTTGACCCGTGCGACGATGGAGTGGTTCTGGGGGCACTACCTGCCGCAGCCCGAAGGGTCGCGCCAGCATCCGCATGTGGCGCCGATCCATGCCCCCAGCCTGGCCGGCCTGCCGCCGGCGCTGGTCACCACCGCCGAATACGACCCGCTGCGCGACGAAGCGGAAGCGTTTGCGGTGAAGCTCGCCGCCGCTGGCGTGCCGGTCGCCTGCACCCGTTGGCTCGGGCTGAATCACGGGTTCTACTTCTGGTCCGGCAGGGTGGAGCGCACAACGACGGCGATGGCGGAGGCAACGGCCTGGCTGCGCGATGCCTTCGCCGGCGCGCCCCGCAGCGGCCCGACCGTCGCGCGCTGAAGCGGCGCGCGACACCGCCAGGTCAGGCCAGGAAGCCGCCGCCATTGATGTGCCAGACCTGCCCCGTCACCCACGCCCCGGCGGGGGAAGCGAGGTAGACCGCCAGATCGGCGATCTCCTCCGGCCGGCCCAGCCGGCCCAACGGCAGGCCGCGCCCGAAGGCTTGCAATTCTTCCTCGGTATTGCCGTAGCGCGGCTGCGCCGTATCGGTCGTGCCGGGCGCGATGGCGTTCACCCGGATGCCGTATTCTGCCAGCGCCAGGGCCATGGAGCGGGTGATGCCGATCACCCCGGTCTTGGTCGCGCTGTAATGCACGCCGACCGGCGTGCCGCGGACCGAACTGGAGGAGAGGTTCACGATGCAGCCCTTGGCGCCGCAGGCGATCATCGCCTTGGCGGCGGCCTGGGCGGTGAAGGCGCTGCCCTTCAGGTTCACGTCATGCACCGCATCCCACATCGCCTCGGTCAGCTCAAGGAACGGGCTGCGCGGAAAGATCCCGGCATTGTTCACCAGCACATCCAGCCGCCCGAACGCGGCGACCGTTGCGGCCACCAGCGCCTGGCAGGCCGGCACCGTCCCGACGCTGCCCTGGATCAGCTCTGCCCGCTGCCCGGCGGCGCGGATATCGGCGGCCACCGCCTCGGCGGCCGCCCGGTCGTCCAGCCAGTTCACCGCCACATCATAGCCCGCCCGGCCGAAGGCCCGGGCGCAGGCGGCGCCGATCCCCTGCTGCGCGCCGGTCACCAGCACCGCTTGCGTTGTCATTGCCCCATCAACTCCTTGAAGCGGGCCAGCATGCGGGTGCCGTCGGCGCCTGCCCGCTGTTCCCATTCCGCCGTTTGCTTCGCGCCCACTGCGCGCAGCTGCGCCATCAGCGCCGGAGATGCGGTAGCAATCTCCATGCCCTTCTCCCGCAGCTTGCCGAGCATATCCTGCTCGGCGGCCTGGGCGGCGGCCCGCCCCCGGGTATCGGCGCGCGCCGCCGCCGCCGTGACCGCCGCCTGATCAGCCGGTGAGAGGGCGGCGAAGGCGCGGGCATTGACGAATATCGCGTTCCGCGTGCGCAGCCCGCCCACATCGGTGAAGTGCCGGGCGAAGTCCCAGGCGCTGGAATCGACGCCCGTCGGGGCCGAGGTGAACATGACGTTTACCACATTGGTGGCGAAGGCCTGTGGAATCTCCGCCACCTGCACGGTGACCGGCGTTGCGCCCAGCAGCTCGGCAAAGCGGGTGGTCAGCACATTGAAGACACGGAAGCGGCTGCCCTTCAGCTGCTCGACATCGCCCAGCGGCTGGCGGGTGTAGAAGCCCTGGCTGGTCCAATGCACCATATAGAGCAGCTTGAGGCCCGTGCGATCAAAGCGCTGCTCGATAAAGGGGCGGGACGCCGTATCCAGCGCCGCGGCGGCGGGCCAGGTGTCGGCGAGGAAGGGGACGCTGTCGACATCGAAGAAGGGGTCCTCATTGCCGAAGGCGGAGAGCAGCACCTCGCCCAGCTGAATCTGCCCGGTCTGCACCGCCCGCTTGATCTGCGGCAGCGGCAGCAGCGACGCCGCCGGGTGCAACTGCACCTGCACGCGGCCCTCGGTCGATTTCTCCACATCCTCCAGGAAGGCGCGGATGTTGCGGGTGTGGTAGTTGCCCTCGGCATAGGGGGTGGCCATCACCCATTTCGTCTGTGCCTGCCCGGGGGCCGCCAGCACGCCCAGTCCCAGCAGCGCGCCAAACAGCACGCCCATCATCCGCCGCATCGTCTTTGCCTCCCCGGTTCGCCGCCATGCTCGGGGCGAGGGCGGCGGCGCGCAAGGGGGCCCTGGACCAGGGCGGTCGCGCCGCTACAGTCCCGCCCCATGAGCGCGATCTCCTTGCCGCAAAGCCCTGGCTTCCGTCTTGATGGCCGCCGCGCCCTGGTCACCGGCGCTGGCCGCGGCATCGGGCTGGCCGCCGCCGTGGCGCTGGCCGAAGCGGGGGCCGCCGTCACGCTGCTGGCCCGCAGCGCGGCGGAAATCGCCGCCGCCGCCGAAGCGATCCGCGCCAAGGGCGGGCTTGCCGAGGCGCTGGCCTGCGATATCGCCGATATCGACCGCTTCGCCGCGCTGATGGCCGAACGGCCCGCCTATCATGTGCTGGTCAACAATGCCGGCACCAACCGCCCGGCCCCCTTCCACGAGGTCACGCCAGCGGATTTCGACGCCATCATCGACCTCAATCTGCGCGCGGCCTTCTTTGCCGCACAAGCCGTGGTCAAGCGGATGATCGCCGACGGAATCAATGGCAGCATCATCAATGTCAGTTCGCAGATGGGTCATGTCGGCGGGCCCAATCGCGGCGCCTATTGCGCGACGAAATGGGCGATGGAGGGCTGGACCAAGGCGATGGCGATCGACCTCGCCCGCTTCGGTATCCGTGCCAATACCATCGGCCCGACCTTCATCGAGACGCCGCTGACCGCCCCCTTCTTCGAGAACCCGGCCTTCAAGGAGTGGGTGCTCGGCAAGATCAAGCTCGGTCGGCTGGGCGATGTGCGGGACCTGATGGGGCCAGTGGTGTTCCTGGCCTCTGATGCGTCCGCTTTGATGACGGGCTCCGCCGTGCTGGTCGATGGCGGCTGGACCGCCGAATAGGAATAGGGGAGGGGGCGATGGCCCGCTGGTTGAAAACAGGCATTTCCGCCGGTGAGAAGGCGGATGCGGATGCCAAGGTGCGCGGGATTGTCGAGGGGCTGTTGGCCGATATCGCCGCGCGCGGCGACGCGGCGGTGCGCGAATACTCGCAGAAATTCGACAAGTGGGATCGCGCCGATTACCGGCTGACGGATCAGGAAATCCAGGCCTGCCTCGATCAGCTCACCGGCCAGGACCTTGCGGATATCCGCTTCGCCCAGGCCCAGGTCCGCAACTTCGCCGAGCACCAGAAGGCGGCGCTCCGGGATATTGAGGTGGAGACGCTGCCGGGCGTGGTGCTGGGGCACAAGAACATCCCGGTGAACTCGGTCGGCTGTTATGTCCCGGGCGGCAAGTATCCGCTGCTGGCTTCGGCGCATATGTCGGTGGTGACCGCCAAGGTCGCCGGCGTGCCGCGCATCGTCACCTGCGCCCCGCCCTTCGAGGGCAAGCCGGCGCCGGCCATCGTCGCCGCGCAGCATCTGGCCGGTGCCGATGTGATCTACTGCCTGGGTGGTGTGCAGGCAGTGGGCGCCATGGCGCTGGGGACCGAGAGCATCGCCGCGGCCGATATGCTGGTTGGCCCCGGGAATGCCTTTGTCGCTGAGGCCAAGCGCCAGCTCTATGGCCGGGTCGGCATCGACCTCTTTGCCGGACCGACCGAGACGCTGGTGATCGCCGACGGCACGGTGGATGCCGAGATCTGCGCCACCGACCTGCTGGGGCAAGCCGAGCACGGCCCGACCACCCCGGCGATCCTGCTGACCGATGATGAGCGCCTGGCGCGCGAGACGATCGCCGAGGTGGAGCGCCTGCTGGGCATCCTGCCGACCGCGGGCATCGCCGCCCAGGCCTGGCGCGACTATGGCGAGGTGATCGTCTGCGACGGGCTGGAGGAGATGCTGCGGGAGGCCGA
>CAITYE010000041.1 GCA_903896535.1 uncultured Paracraurococcus sp. | reverse complement strand
TGGGCGGCGGCGGCGGCGGCGGGGTGGGCAGCGGTTCGGCGGCCGGCGCGGGGGGCGGCAACACCGCTGCCTGTGGCGCTTTTGGCAGATCGGGCACCGGCGCGGCCGGCCGCTCGGGATTGCCGGATTGATAGACGATCTCAAAGCTCGGCTCGGGGACGGAACTATCCCGCTCGGACGGCTCGATCGTGACGATGAGAAAGGCGGCCAGGACCAGCAGGTGCAACAGCACCGAGACGCCGACCCCCCGGCGCATATCCTCCCGCCATGGCCGCCGGCGGACCCGTGCCGGCCGGCGGCGGGGGCCGGGCGGGCGAAAGGCCGGGTCGGCGGTCAGCGCGCCGCTGGCAATAAGGCCGCTCATGCCGCGCCCTTGGTCAGCCCTGCCGCGGCAGGGCGCTCAGCCCTGGCCGGCCCGACCAGCGCCGCCTTGGCCGGCGCCGCCCGGGGTAAAGAGACGGAACATCGAAGCCACGGCGTCCCGTATCTGGTCAGGCGTTTGGGGGGCGAGCGGCAGCCACGCCTTCATCAATGCCTCCGGCGACAGAGCGGTGACGCCATCGAGCATCTGCTGCTGCACCTTGGCCAGCACCGCCTCCTGCATCGGCTGCAGATCGGGCAGGCCAAGGAAGCGGCGGGCTTCCTCGGGCGTGCAATCGACCTCGACAGTCACTTTCATGGGGCAGCTCCGGCCTCTGGCCAAAGGCAAGGTATGCACCGACGCCGCCGCGCCCGCCAGCCTTGCCCGCTGTCTTGCGATCTCCTCATCCTCCGGCCATGCCCTTGCCTCGCCGCCAGGCGCGATCGGCGGCAATATCGCACGTGCGACTCAGGAGCCAGGGAATGCCCGACCCCACCACCAGCGACATCTTGGGCAAGCTCTGGCAGCTCGCCGGGCTCGACCCAGCCGCGCTGGGGCGCATCGAACTACCCGGCGAGGGGCCGATCCTTGCCTCCTCCTTCCGCGTTGCGGATGCCGCCCAGGCCAGCATCGGCGCGGCGACGCTCGCGGCGGCCGAGATCCACCGCCGCCGTGGCGGGCCGACGCAGCGGGCCAGCGTCGAACGCCGGCACGCCATGCTGGAATTCCACTCCGAACGCTACATCGCCCTGGACGGCGCCGAGGCGCCGGCCCGTTGGAACAACATCGCGGGAGTCTACAAATGCCGCGATGGGCGCTGGGTCCGCCTGCACACGAACTTCCCGCATCACCGCGACCGGGTACTGGCCCTGCTGGGCTGCGCCGGGGAGCGGGCGGCGGTCGCCGCGGCGCTGGCCCAGCAGGATGCCTTCACCTTCGAACAGGACGCCGCGGAGGCCGGGGCTTGCGTCTCCGCCATGCGGAGCCAGGACGAATGGGATGCGCATCCGCAAGGGATGGCAATCACCAGCCTACCGCCTCTCCAGATCACGAAGATCGGCGAGGCGCCGCCGATACCCCTGCCCCTGCTCGGCGCACGGCCGCTCAGCGGGGTGCGGGTCCTCGATCTTACCCGGGTCATCGCGGGGCCGGTCTGCGGCCGCACCCTGGCCGCGCATGGCGCCGATGTGCTGCACATCAGTGCGGCCCATCTGCCGAGTTTCGACGACCTGCTGCCCGATACCGGGCGCGGCAAGCGGACCGCCGCGCTCGATCTGCGCGCAGCTGAGGGACAGGCGCGGCTCCGCACGCTGGCCGCGGGGGCGGATGTCTTCCTGCAGGGCTACCGGCCAGGGGCGATCGCCAACCATGGCTTCGCCCCGCCTGCCCTCGCCGCGCTGCGGCCGGGCATCATCTGCACCTCGCTCTCGGCCTATGGCGAGGTCGGCCCCTGGGGCGGCCGGCGGGGCTTCGATTCGCTGGTGCAGACGGCCAGCGGCTTCAACCATGCCGAAGCCGTGGCCGCCGGCGCCGATCCCAACGATGCCGCGCCGCGCGTCCTGCCCTGTCAGGCGCTCGATCATGCCTCCGGCTTCCTGCTGGCCTTCGGCACGCTGGCAGCGCTTTTGCGCCGGGCGGAGGAAGGCGGGTCCTGGCTGGTCCGGGTCTCATTGGCGGGCACCGGCGCCTGGCTGCGCGGGCTTGGCCGGGTGCCGGGGGACTGGTCGCTCAAGGAGCCGAAGCTGGGCGATCTCGCCGACCTCACCGAGACGACGGCGAGCGGCTTCGGGCGACTCACCGCGCTCCGCCATAGCGGTGTCCTGCCGCAAACGCCGCCGCATTGGACGTTGCCGGCCATGCCGCTCGGCAGCCATCCGGCGGTCTGGGCGGAGTAGACGCCGGGACGGGGCAAGCGCAGGCTGGGTTGATCGCGGCGCGAGACCGCGGAGCAGGAGGACCCCAGCATGATCCCTCGTCGCCATCTTCTTCAGGCGGGCGCGGCCACCGCGGCATTTGCGATCCTGCCCGACACCGCCCAGGCCGCCCGGCGGAGCCGCATCGATTTCTCGGTGCCCGCCGGCGCCACCGATTGCCACGTGCATGTCTTCCCGGACCCCGCACGCTTCCCCTTCTTCACCGGGCGTACCTACACGCCACCCGTCGCCACCGCAGCCGACCTCGCGCGGCTGCTGCGCAGCCTCGATCTCAGCCGCGTCGTCATCGTCCAGCCAAGCGTCTACGGCACCGATAACCGGGCAACGCTGGACGGCATTCGCCAGTTAGGGTTGCGACGGGCGCGCGGTGTCGCGGTGATCGGCGCCGATACCACCGGTGCGCGGATGGCCGAATTGCAGGCCGCCGGCATCCGTGGCGTGCGGGTCAATCTTGAGACGGCGGGCGTAGTCGATCCGGCGGCCTCGGCACAGAAACTGAAGGCCGCGGTCGATCAGGTGGCGCCGTTGGGCTGGCATGTGCAGACCTACACGCGGCTCTCGATCATCGAGGCGTTGAAGGACCAGCTGATGGCCCTGAAGGTACCGCTGGTGGTCGATCACTTCGGCGGTGCCCGTGGCGAGCTTGGCACCGGCCAGCCGGGCTTTGCGGCGCTGGTCGAACTGGTCCGCGCCGGCCGGGCCTATGTGAAGATCTCCGGCGCCTATCGCAGCAGCACCAAGGCGCCGGACTACGCCGAAATGCTGCCCTTCGCCCAGGCGTTGATCGCCGCCAACCCCGATCGCATCGTCTGGGGCAGCGACTGGCCGCATCCCAATACAACGCTCAAGCGCGCGGCACACGAGATCTCCGAGGCCGAGCCCATCCAGGACGCCACGCTGCTGAACCAGCTGGCGAAGTGGGCGCCTGATCCGGCAATCCGCAAGAAGATCCTGGTGGATAACCCGGCCCGGCTCTACGGCTTCGGGTGACACGCGTCGGTGGGGCGGGGCAGCGGTCGATAAGGCCGCGCCGCCCGTTCGCTCCGCTCCTCGCTCCTTGGGCGAGCAACACTGACCGCGGCGCCAGGGCGTTTTGGCGACGGCAGCACGGGCGGTGGCAGCGCGCCTGCGACGTGGCGCACGGGGACGCGCCAATGCCGCCGGCGAAGGAGCTCAGCTCGGCGCCGGCACACCCGCTTCGGCCAGCGCCAGCGCCTGCCGCTCGGCGAGGCTCGCGGTGCTGTGACCCTCGATCATCTCCATGAACAGCCGGTGCCAGTTCATCTCGCAGCGCAGCCGCAGGAATACCGAGCCGAGCCCCACCGCGGCGCGGTCCATCAGCGGAAACTCACGGGGGATCTTCACCCCGCCGGTGCGTTTCAGCCCCTCATGCACCTGCTGGGCGACCTTGCGGCCATAGGACATATCGTCGGAGTACTGGATCGGCCGAACCTTGTCCTGCACCAGCGGCTCGTAGAGGAAATCGGCCCAGAGGTTGAGGACGTCCATCGTCTCCTTCGAGAGGTTCTGGAAGCCCCAGATCCGATAGGCCTCGGCCGCCTTCTCGTCGTCGCGGTCGCGCACCGCCTCGAACAGCAGGATGACACCACCGACGAAGCTCGGCGGGAAGATCCGGACGGTGCCGAAGTCGAAAAGGTTGATGCCCTCCCGGTCTGGCCGCACCTGATAATTGCCAAGATGCGGGTCGCCGTGAATGACGCCATAGCGGTAGAACGGCCGGTACCAAGCGCGGAACAGACCTTCGGCGTAGGCCTGCCGTTCCCCCATCGGCGGGTCTTCTTCCAGCCGCTTGGCCAGCGCCGAGCCTTCCAGCCAGGTCATGGTCAGCAGCCGTTCGGTGCAATACCCATCGATCGGCCGCGGCACCAGGACGCGCGGCTGATCGCCCAGCATGAGGCCGTAAAGGCGCTGATGCGCAGCCTCCCGCAGGTAGTCCAGCTCCTCGCGTAGCCGGTCGCGGAGTTCCTCGAAGACCTCCGAATTATCCAACGACGCATCCATGCGGCGATAGAGCTGCACGGCGATCCGCAACTGGCGGAGATCGGCCTCCACCACGCTCGGCATATCCGGGTATTGCAGCTTGCAGGCGACCTCGGTGCCATCGGGCAGCCGCGCCCGATGTACCTGCCCAAGCGAGGCAGCGGCAGCGGCTGTCTGGCCGAACTCGGCGAACTTCGACTGCCAGGCAGGGCCAAGCTCCGATTGCATGCGCCGACGGACGAAGGGCCAGCCCATGGGCGGCGCATTCGCCTGCAAGGTGGCCAATTGTTCGGCGTATTCCTCGGGTAGGGCATCCGGCACGGTGGAGAGGAACTGTGCCACCTTCATCATCGGGCCCTTCAGTCCGCCCAGTACCTTCTTCAAATCCTCGGCATGCGCTGTCTTGTCGGTCTTGATGCCAAGCATCCGCTCCCCAGCAACGCGGGCGGCGATGCCAGTCACCGCACTGGAGGTACGGACCATCCGCCGCACCTCACCGAACAGGGTGCTCTCGCGTGACCGCTCGCTCATGCCGCCGGCCGCTCCAACTCGTCGATGAAACCAGCGATGACGTCGAGCCCCTGCTGCCAGAAGCGCGGGTCGGACGCATCGAGACCGAAGGGCGCCAGCAACTCCTTGTGCCGCAACGTGCCGCCAGCGCGCAGCAGATCGAGGTATTTGCGCTCGAAGTCCTGGACCTTGCCGGCGCGGTAGACGTTATAGAGCGCGTTCACCAGACAATCCCCGAAGGCATAGGCGTAGACATAGAACGGGCTATGGACGAAATGCGGGATATAAGCCCAGTAAACCCCGTAATCTTCGGTGAAGTCGAAGGCAGGGCCAAGGCTCTCGCGCTGCACTTCGAGCCAGATCTCGGCGAGTTGTTCGCTTGCCAGTTCGCCCTTGCGCCGCGCTTCGTGCAGCAGCGTCTCGAACCGGTAGAAGGCAATCTGCCGCACCACCGTGTTCAGCATATCCTCGACCTTGGCGGCCAGCATGGCGCGGCGTCGGCGCGGATCGGTCTCGGCATCGAGCAGGCCGCGGAAGGTCAGCATCTCGCCAAAGACGCTCGCCGTCTCAGCCAGCGTCAGGGGGGTGCCAGAGAGCAGGTAGCCCTGCTCGCCAGCCAACACCTGGTGCACGCCATGGCCGAGTTCATGCGCCAGGGTCATCACATCGCGCGTCTTGCCGTGGTAGTTCAGCAACAGATAGGGATGCGCTGAGGGCACGGTCGGGTGGGCGAAGGCGCCGCCCGCCTTGCCTGGACGCAGCGCGGCATCGACCCATGGGCGGGCGAAGAAGCGCGCGCCGATGTCGGCCAGCGCGGGCGAGAAGGCACGGTAGCTGTCGAGGACCGTTGTCACCGCCTCCCCCCAGGGGATGTGGCGGTCCTCCTCCTCGGGTAGCGGCGCGTTGCGGTCCCAGTGCTGCAACTTCTCCAGGCCCAACCACTTGGCCTTCAGCGCGTAGTAGCGATGCGAGAGGCGCGGATAGCTGTCGCGCACCGCGGCGACCAGCGCATCGACTACCTCGTCCTCGACCATGTTGCCGCGGTTGCGGGCACTACCCGGGCGCGGATAGCGACGCCAGGCATCATGGATTTCCTTGTCCTTGGCCAGGGTATTGGTGATCAACGAGAACAGCCGGACCCGGCTGCCGAAGGCTTCCGAGACACCCTTGGCCGCCGCCGCGCGAACCGCGCGGTCGGGATCGGAGAATTGATTGAGCGCGGCGGAGACGGTCAACGCCTCACCGGCCACCGGAACACGCATTTCGGCCAAGGTCTCATCGAATAGCCGGTTCCAGGCGGCACGGCCGCTGACGTCCTTCTCGTGCAGCAGTTTCTCGGCCTCGTCCGAGAGCTGGTGCGGACGAAAGACCCGCAGGTCGCGGAGCCAGGGCCGCCAGCGCTGCAGGTCGCGGCTGCCGGCGATAGTCTTCTCCAGCGCCGCCTCCTCCAGCCGGTTCAGCTCCAGCGTCAAGAACAGCAGATTCGAGGAGATCGTCGTCACCCGCTCCTGCAAGGTCTGGTAGAAGCGGCCATTGGCGGGATCCTCGGCATTCCCCGAAAAGACCAGCTGGGCGTAGCTCATCGCCCTGCCGAGGATTTCCTCGATCCGCTCATATTCCAAGATTGCGGCGGCCAGCGCCTCGCCCGACAGGCCGGCAAGCTTGCCGGCATAGGTGCCGGCGAAGGCCTTACCGTCCGCCTCGGCACGGTCGAGATCGGCCGTCAGCCGGGGATCATCGGGCGCAGCATAGAGGTCGGAGAGGTCCCAACTCGGCAGTGGCTCATCCGGCGCTGCGCCGGCATCGAGCGGAGGGGCGACGCAGGGGGGGGGCTGGGGCAGCGGGCTCACAGGCTGCATATAGTGCCTGTATCGCGCGGGACCAGCGGCCAATCGGCAATCGCGGCGCGGTGAAGGGGCTTGGGGAGCATGGCCGGCAGCGAAACCTGGACCAGCCTGCCCTGGATGCTGCTGGACCTGGCCCGGCGGCAGCCGGAGCGGCCGATGATCCGTTTCTGGCGGAATGACGCATGGCAGCGCCTGCGCTGGGGCGACTTCGCCCTGGGTGTTGCCCATCTCGCCGCCTGGCTGCGTGCCTCGGGCGTAGCACCCGGTGACCGGGTCCTGCTGGTCGCGGAAAATTGCCCGGAATGGAACATCGCCGATTGCGCCATCATGGCGATCGGCGCCGTCACGGTACCGACCTACACCACCAATACCGTCGCCGATCACGCCCATATCCTCGCCGATAGCGGCGCCAGGGCGGTGATCGTCGGCACGGCCGCGCTGGCCGAGCGGCTGCGGGCGGCGGCCGGGCCCGAGGGGCTGGACCTGCTGCTGGCCATGGTCCCGACACCCGGCGCCCGCGCCTGGTCAGAGGCCATGGCGCATCCGGCCGATCTGCCGCTGCTGTTGGCCGAGGTGGAGACCATCCCCCCCGGGCGGCTCGCCTGCTTGATCTATACCTCGGGCACCGGCGGCGCGCCCAAGGGGGTAATGCTGCCGCACCGCGCCATGCTGGCGAACCGCGCCGGCGTCGCGGCGCTGATCGAGCGCCTGCAGGTCAGGGGAGAGCCCTATCTCTCCTTCCTGCCGCTCAGCCATTCCTATGAGCATACGGTGGGTGGCGTGCTGCTGCCCTCAATGGGGTTGGAGGTGGTCTATTCGCGCGGCGCCGACCGGCTGGCCGCCGAGTTCCAGGAGATCCGCCCCGCCGTCGTCACTGCCGTCCCGCGACTGTTCGAGGTGCTGCGCGCCCGGCTACTCGCGACGGTCGAGAAGGACACAGCGCTGCGCCAGCGGCTCTTCGGCCTCGCCCTGGCCTATGGCCGCCGGCGGATCGAAGGGGCGCGGTTTGGCCCTGCTGAGCAGGCGCTCGATTGGCTGCTGGATCGGCTGGTGCGCGAGAAGGTACGAGCGCGCTTCGGCGGCAATCTGGCGGCGATCGTCTCTGGCGGGGCGCGGCTCGACCCGGATCTGGGCAGCTTTTTTATCGCGCTCGGCCTGCCGCTGATCCAAGGCTATGGCCAGACCGAAGCGGGGCCGGTCGTCAGCGTCAACCTGCCTTGGGACAATCATCCGCACACCGTCGGCCCGCCTTTGCCCGGGGTCGCAGCACGGATCGCCGCAGATGGCGAGCTGCTGCTCGCTGGCCCGCTGGTCATGGACGGCTATTGGAACAACCCAGCGGCAACCGAGACGGCCCTTCGCCCCGATGCGGCAGGGGAAGCCTGGTTGCATACCGGCGATGTCGGGCGGATCGAAGCTGGGCGGATCGTTATCACCGATCGCAAGCGCGATTTCATCAAGACGCTGGGCGGTGACATGGTGAGCCCGGCGAAGCTGGAAAGCCTGCTGATGGCAGAGCCCGAGATCGCCCAGGCGGTGGTCGCCGGTGAAGGCCAGCCCGGTATTGTTGCCCTGCTGGTCCCGGCCGAGGGGGCGGAGGCAGAGCTCGGGGCAACAATCACACGCGTGAATGCCCGCCTCTCCTCGATCGAGCGCATCCGCCACTGGACTGCGGCGGCAACGCCCTTCAGCCAGGAGAACGGGCTGTTGACGCCGACCATGAAGGTGAAGCGCCGGGCCGTGCTGGAACGCTACGCGGCCGAGATCGCCGCGCTTTATCGCCGATAGCGAGCGCGGCTACTTTGCTTCCAGGCGCATGCCCAGCAGCCGCTGCACCGCCGCCGTGCCGCGCCCGTTCGCCTTCTCGACCGCCTCGAAGCTGACGGGCTTTAGGGGCTGCAGGGTCAGCTCCAACGTCTGCGCCTCGCCACGCAGAAAGCGCTGCAGTGGCGGCAGGAGGGAGCCCGCAGCCTTCGCCCCGCCGAGCAAGGCCACCGCATCGGCGACGTAGTCGGCCCGGATCTTCGGCTCTGGCAGGCGTCGGCGCTGCGCCTCCTCAGCGACGATGCGGCGATAGAGCCCGGCATCGGTAAGGCGCAGTCGCAGCGCATCGAGCCGCCAGCCATCGAGATCTATCGCCTCCATGCTCTCCGGCGTCAGGCCGGAGAGGCGGAAGGTCAGGCCCAGCCCACCCACCTCAGCGAGGTCGAGGTCGAAGCGGGTGGATTCCAGCACGCCGCGGGTGCGATCGAAGCTGCCATCGCTCACGGCCTCTCCGGTGATCGCCTTATAGCCGTAGGGGTCCAGCCAGTCGCCGACCGCCGCAGAGCGTTCGATGGTCAGGCCGCGCAACACCAGGTTGGAGCGGTCCGTCTCCCCGCGCGTCCAGGAGGAGCGCCAGGACTGCACGCCGAACAGCGTTTTGCCCTGCTGTCCCAGCCGCAGCCCCTCCACCTCGAACAGGAAATCCGCCGGCGGGCGTGGCGGCAGCGTCCGCTCCGCCAGCGCGACGATGGTGCCCGGCAGGTCGAGACCGCTGAGCGTCAGGCGGGCCAGGCTGGCCGTATCGGGATAGAGGTCGGAGGGCTCGGCCGCGGCCTCCAGCCCGGCGATCGCCAGTGTCCCTGGCCGCTCCGGATGGAAGCCCTCCAGCCGCAGCTCCTGCAGCTTCAGGCTCGGCGTACCGGCGGCGACGATGCTGCTGAGCCGCAGGCTGTCCAGCGTCAGCCGCCCGAGGCCGCTCCGCTTGGCATCGAAAGCGAGGCCGCGCAGCTCGAACCCGCCGATGCTGATGCGATCGTTGTCTGGGGTGATGAGGACAACATCGCGCGCCGTCGCCGCGCCGATGCCCTGCGCGCTCGGCGCGGTCACCACGACCTCCGGCGCTTCCAGCTTGGCACCCGCCGCGGTGGTCAGGCGCAGCTCCTCCAGCCGCAGCGTGGCGCCCTCCGGCACGGCACGGGCGTAGTCCAGTGTGATGTCCGGGCCGAACAGGGCGCGCAGCTGGCTGATGGCCGACGGTTCGGCGGGGGCGGCGGGCGGCGGCGCGGTCGGGGGGGCGGCGGCCGGTGCCGTCGCGGTCTGGGCCTGTACCGGGCCGATGAGCAGGGCTGTCACAAGCCCCACGGCAATGATCCGCCGGTACCGCATCGCCCACTCCACCCCTTGGCCCCAAGGATCGCCGCCCGGGCCCTTCCCTGCAAGCATCCGTCCGCCCATCTTGGCGGGATGAGCACCCCGCCCAGCAAGTTGCCGGCCAAGCCGGGAAACGCCGCAGTCGCGGATTTCCTGAAGCAGGTTGCCGGCCTGCCGCAGGCCCGACCAGCAGCCGGCCGCCCCGGCCGGCTGCTTTTCGCCATGGATGCCACCGCCTCCCGCCAGCCCAGCTGGGACCGCGCCTGCCATTTGCAGGCGGAGATGTTCGCGGCGACCCGCGATCTTGGCGGCCTGCTCGTGCAGTTGGTTTACTATCGCGGCCATGGCGAATTCGCTGCGACGCCCTTCTTGGCCGATGCTGCTGAGTTGACCCGGCGCATGGCCGGCGTCGCCTGCCTCGGCGGCATGACGCAAATCGGGAGGGTGCTGCGCCATGCCTTGGCCGAGACCCAGCGGGCACGCGTACAGGCCGTTATCTTTGTCGGCGACGCGCTGGAGGAACCGCTCGATCCCCTCTGCGACCTAGCTGGGCAGCTGCGGCTGCACGGCACGCCGCTATTCGCCTTCCAGGAGGGCGTGCAACCAGAGGTCGCCTTCGGCTTCCGCCAACTCGCGCAACTCTCGGGCGGCGCCTATGCGCCCTTCGATACCGCCTCCGGAGCGGCGCTGCGGGAGCTACTGCGCGCGGTTGCTGTCTTCGCCGCCGGCGGGCGGGCCGCCCTGGCCCGTTTGCCAGGCGCCACAGCGGCGCGAATCGCCGGGCAGTTGCCCGCGCCGGCCAAGGGATGATCGCCTGGTTGGCCCTGGGCGGCCTCGCCCTCCTGCTTTCACTCGCGCTGCTGCGGGGCTTCGCGACTGCGCCGGTCGCCCAGGTGCGTCGCTTCGGCGCCTGGGGTTTGGCCGCGCTGGGCGGTTTGCTTGTGTTGGCGTTGCTGGTGGCCGGGCGGGCCGGCCAACTGTTCTGGGCGCTGGCCTTTTTCGGGCCGCTCCTGCTGCGCTGGGTGCGGGGGGCGCTGGCGGCCCGGCGCTTTGCCGCATCCGGGCCTGCGGCGGGCGGCGAGAGCGCCGTCGAGACAGCAACCCTCACCATGCGGCTCGATCACCGCAGCGGGACGATGCATGGCACGGTCCGGCAAGGCCAGCAGGCGGGCCGGGAGCTTGCCGAGCTAACGCTGAGCGAGTTGCTGACCTTGTTGGATGAGTGCCGGCGAGGCGACCCGGACAGTGTGCCGCTATTGGAAGCCTGGCTCGACCGGCTGGCGCCGGACTGGCGCGACATGGGTGGAGCGGCCGCCGAACCGCCACCATCCAACCAGGACGGGGCCATGAGCCGGGCCGATGCGCTGGCCGTGCTAGGGCTATCGGAAGGGGCCGATGCAGCGGCGATCCGCGCGGCGCACCGCCGGTTGATGCGCAACGCCCACCCCGACCACGGCGGCAGCGACTGGTTGGCAGCCCGCATCAACGAAGCGCGAGACATTCTGCTGCCGG
>CAITYE010000040.1 GCA_903896535.1 uncultured Paracraurococcus sp. | reverse complement strand
TTGTCCCGCTTCGCCGAACTCGCGGCGCTCTCCAACTTCTCCTTCCTCGAAGGTGCATCGCATCCGGAGGAGTTGGTCGCGCAGGCCGCCGCGCTGGGCCATGCGGCGATCGGCATCGCCGACCGCAACAGCTTCGCCGGCCTGGTACGCGGCATGGTCGCGGCCGAGAAGGCCGGGCTGCGCTTCGTGCCGGGCGTGCGTATCGACCTTGAGGACGGCAGCGGGTACCTCGCCTGGCCGACCGACCGCACCGCCTATGGCCGCCTCGCCCGCTTCCTATCAGAGGCGCGGATGCAAGCGCCCAAGGGTGAATGCCACGCAACCCGCGCAGCGCTGCTGGAAGCGGCCGAAGGGCAGGTCCTGGCGCTCTGTCCGCCCGGGCAGCCGGACGCGGCCTTTGCCGAGCGAGCCCGACGCGATGCCGCGGCCTTCGGGCGGCGGCTGGCCCTGCCACTTTTTCTGGCCGCGCAGCACCGCTTCGGCGGGGATGACCGGGCACGGCTGGATTGGCTGGCCGGCATCGGCCTGCCGCTGCTGGCGGCCGGCGGGGTGCGGATGCATGTGCCGGAACGCCGGCCGCTGGCCGATGTGCTGACGGCCATTCGCCTCGGCACGCGCGTCGATACGCTGGGCGAGGCCGCCCTGCCGAATGCCGAGGCGCATCTGAAGCCGGCCGCCGAACTGCACCGGCTTTTCGCTGGGCATGCGGAGGCGGTTGCGGCGACCGGGCGGGTCATCGATGCCTGCCGCTTTTCACTGCGGGAGCTGGCCTATGAATACCCGGAGGAGATTCTTGACCCCGGACTGACGCCGCAGCAAACGCTGGAACGGCGCGTCGCCATTGCCGCTGCGGCCCATTGGCCAGCGGGGATACCGACACGGGTCGCAGCACAACTCGCACACGAGCTCGGGCTGATCGCCAGCCTCGGCTACGCACCCTATTTCCTGACCGTGCACGAGATCGTCCGCTTCGCCCGCGGCCGCGGCATTCTCTGCCAGGGGCGCGGGTCGGCCGCGAATTCGGCCGTCTGCTACGCGCTCGGCATCACCTCCGTCGCCCCCGACAAGCACGATCTGCTGTTCGAGCGCTTCATCTCCGCCGCCCGCGACGAGCCCCCCGATATCGACGTGGACTTCGAACATGAGCGGCGAGAGGAAGTGATCCAACACATCTACGATCGCTACGGCCGTGACCGCGCGGCGATCGCCGCCACCGTGATCCGCTACCGCGAGCGCAGCGCGATCCGCGAAGTCGGGAAGGCGATGGGGCTGTCCGAGGATGTCACCGGACATCTGGCCAAGGCGGTCTGGGGCGCCGGCGGGGCGAGCCTTGCCGAACTCGCCACCGCACAAGGGCTCGATCCAGCGGGCGATCCAAGGCTGGCCATGGCCTGCGGCTTGATCGAGGCGCTGATCGGCTTCCCCCGCCATCTGGCCACCCATGTCGGCGGCTTCGTCATCACCCGCGGGCGATTGACCGAGCTTGCCATCGTCAGCCGAGCGGCGATGCCAGGACGCCACACCATCGAATGGGACAAGGATGATATCGAGGCGCTGCGGATCCTGAAGGTCGATGTGCTGGGGCTTGGTATGCTGAGCTGCATCCGCCGTGGCTTCGCGCTGATCGCCCAGCATGGCGGGCCGATCCTGAACCTTGCCAGCGTGCCACAGGATGATCCGCCGACCTATGCCATGCTGCGCCGCGCGGATTCCCTGGGTGTCTTTCAGGTAGAAAGCCGGGCGCAGATGAACATGCTGCCGCGCCTCAAGCCCAGCTGCTTCTACGATCTGGTGATCGAGGTGGCGATCGTGCGCCCAGGGCCGATCCAGGGCGACATGGTGCATCCTTATCTGCGCCGAAAGAATGGCGAGGAAACGGTCACCTACCCGTCGGAAGAGTTGCGGCAGGTGCTCGGCAAGACGCTCGGCGTGCCGCTGTTTCAGGAACAGGCGATGCGGATCGCCATCGTCGGCGCCGGCTTTTCCCCGACGCGTGCGGATGAGCTACGCCGGGCCATGGCGACCTTCCGGCACAACGGCCGGCTCGGCGGCTTCCATACCGAGTTCGTCGAAGGCATGGCGCGCAACGGCTACGAGCGCGACTTCGCCGAACGCTGCTTCCGCCAGATCGAAGGCTTCGGCACCTATGGCTTTCCGGAAAGCCACGCCGCCGCCTTCGCCCAGCTGGTCTACGTCTCAGCCTGGTTGAAATGCCATCATCCGGCCGCCTTTGCCTGTGCCCTGCTGAACAGCCAGCCCATGGGTTTCTATGCCCCCGCGCAGATCATCCGCGATGCCCGGGCGCATGGCGTGCCGGTGCATCCGGTGGATGTGACAGCGAGCGAGTGGGACTGCACGCTGGAGCCAGACGGTGAAGGCCGGCTGGGCCTACGGCTCGGCCTGCGGCTGGTGGCCGGGCTGGCACGGACGGCGGCGGATCGCCTGGTCGCCGCGCGGCCGGTGGCCGATCTCAGCACGCTGATCCGCTCCGCCGGGCTGGATCGCGGCGCGGTGGAGCGGCTGGCGGCGGCGGATGCCTTTCGCGGCCTCGGCCTGGATCGCCGCGCTGCGTTGTGGGAAGCCGCCGCCATCGCGGCGCCAGCGCCGCTGCAGGGCGATCTGCTGGAGCCCCCTGCCCGGCTGCCGACAATCGCGGCCGGGGAGGCGGTGGTCCTCGATTACGCTGCAACCGGGCTTTCGCTGGGCCAACATCCGCTGGCGTTGCTGCGGCCAAGACTGGCGGCCGAAGGGCTGGTCGATACCCGCAACCTCGCCGCCGCCCGGCGCGGCGCCTGGCTGCGCCTAGCCGGGCTGGTCCTGGTGCGGCAGCGTCCGGGCAGTGCCAAGGGGGTGGTGTTCTTCACCCTGGAGGATGAATGGGGGGTGGCCAACCTGGTGCTCTACCCCGACATCGCCCGGCAGTTCCGCACCGCCGTGGTGGGGGCCCGGCTGGTGGTCGCAGAAGGGCGGGTAGAGCGGGTGGCGGGGGCCGTGCCGATCATCCATCTGATCGTCCGCCGCCTGCACGGCAGGGATGATTTGCTGGCCAGCCTCGGCGCGATGGAAGCGCCCTGGGAACGGGCATTGGCCCGCGCCGATGAGGTAAGACGGCCCGAGCAGCGTGAGGTGCCGCGCGTCAAGCTGCCGCCCAGCAGGGATTTCCATTGAACGCCCAGCCGCGCCTCAATGCCCGGCCCCGCCCGGAACGCGCGGCTTATCGACCAACAGGATCAGCGGCAGCACGCACACGAAAAGCAGCGCCATCAATAGCAGCACATCGTTGTAGGACAGCACCAGCGCTTCGCGCTGCTGCAGCACCTGCAGCCGGCGCAGAGCGGCCGCCTCCGCCGGCAAGGCGGCTTGCAGGTCGGCGACGCGCTGGGTGACGGTATCAAGCCAGTCCTGCACATGGGGCCGCCCCCATTGTAGGCTTTCCGCCAGATGCTGGCGGTGCACCGCGCCACGCCAGATCAGCACTGAATTGATGGCCGCGAGGCCGAAGGCCCCACCCAGATTGCGCATCAGGTTATAAAGCGCGGCTGCGTTCTTGATCTCAGCCGGCGACAGCGTGCCGAAGGTGATCTGGTTCACCGGCATGAACATGAAGATCAACGAGGATCCGCGCAGCGCCAATGGCGCGGCCATTTCCCAGAAGCCGGAGAGATAGGTGAGCTCGGCGATCCAGAAACAGGACACCGCAAAGCCGCAAAACCCCATCGCCAGCATCAGCCTGAGGTCCAGCAGCCGCGCCAGGCGGCCGGCCAGCGGCGCGGTCATGAACATCGTCGCACCGGTGATGAAGAGCGTCGCTCCGATCTCCAACGACGAATACGACCTGACGCGGGCCAGAAAGAGCGGCAGCACGTAAACAAGGCCAAAGAGCCCGACGCCGACCACCATCGACAGCAGGCAGCCATTACGGAAATTGGCGTTGCGGAAGGCGCGCAGCTCGATCAACGGCTCGTGCCGGGTCAGGGTGCGCCAGAAGAACAACAGGCCGGAGGCCAAGCAGACCGCGGCGAATATCGCGATGTTGTCGTCATCGAGCCACCCCCAACGCGGTCCCTCCTCCATCACGTATTCCGCAGTGCCGAGAAAAATCGCCATCCAGAGCAGCCCGAGCCAGTCGAAGCGCCGCAGCAGCGCATAATCCGGACGGTCGATATCAAGCGTGCACCAGACCAGCGTGCCCACCATCAGCCCGATCGGCACGTTGATCAGGAACAGCCAAGGCCAGGACAAGGCATCCGTCAGCCATCCGCCGAACGACGGACCGATGGTCGGCGCCATGGTCGCGGTCAGGCTGATCAGCACACTGACCGCGATGCGCTTTGGCCCGGTGAAAAGGGTGAAGGAGACCGCGAAACAGATCGGGATCATCGCCCCGCCCAGAAACCCCTGCAGGGCGCGCCAGACAATCATGCTCTCCAGCGTCGTCGCCATGGCGCAGGCCAGTGAGCTGAGCGTGAAACCGATGCTCGATAGCGTGAACAGCACCCGGGTCGACAACCCGCGCGACAAAAAGCCGGAGAGCGGGATCATGACGATCTCGGCGATCAGATAGCTGGTCTGGATCCAGCTTGCCTCATCCGGCCCGGCCGAAAGCCCGGCCTGGATCTCGGCCAGTGAGGCGGAGACGATCTGGATATCCAGGATCGCCATGAACATGCCCAGCACCGTGCCGGCGAAGCCAAGGCGATGGCGCAGCGGGACCTGGGAAAACTGGGTGATCGGCGCGCCGCTCACTGCGCGGCGGCCCCGCGCAGACTCTCAAACCGCGCGGCGGCGGCGGCAAGCGGGCCACGCGGCGCCGCCGGATCGGCCCGGGTATCCACCTCGGCCCGCACCGACAGCCCGGGGCGCAGCAACCCAATTCCGGTCGCCTGCCCAGGCGTCAGGGCCAGCCGTACCGGCACCCGTTGCACCACCTTAGTGAAATTGCCGGTGGCGTTCTCCGGCGGTAGCAGGGAAAAGAGCGCCCCTGTCGCGGGGGCCAGACTCTCAACCCGGCCTTCCAGCACCAACCCCGGCAGGGCATCCGGCTGCAGCCGTACCGGCTGCCCGATCCGCATGTGGGTCAGCTGGGTTTCCTTGAAATTCGCCACCACCCATTGCCGCTCGGGCGGTGGGGCCACGGCGATCAGCGGCTGGCCGGTGCGGACATATTGCCCGAGTTGGGCCGCGCGATTGCCGACAATGCCCGCGAAGGGCGCGCGCAGCACGGTATTGTCAAGATCGATCCTGGCGCGTTCAAGCGCGGCCCGAGCCTGGTCGCGGCGCGCGTCGGCCTGGGCGAGCGTGGCCTGCAGCACATCGACCTGCTGGCGCGTGACGCTGAGCTGCGCGAGCCCCACCGCAACCGCAGCATTCGCCTTCCGGATATCGGCGGTCGCCCGCTCCGCCGCCTGCCGGCTGGTCCAGCCACTATTGACGAGTTCACCCGCCCGCCGGGCATCGGCATCAGCGCGGACCTGCTCCGCCCTCGCCTGCTCCACGCTCGCTTCCGCAGCGGTAATCTGGGCGCGGTGCTGGGTGACCTGTTGGCGAGCCGTGACGATCGCCGCTTCGGCGGCGCTCAGTGATGCCTCGGCCTCGCTCAGCCGGGCCTTCCAGATGGCCCGGTCGAGTTCGATCAATGGCTCGCCAGCTTTAACTGCCTGATTGTCAGCGACCCGGATGGCGGCGACATGCCCTTCCAGACGCGCCCCAAGGACCGCGATGTCGCCTTGCAGGAAGGCGTTGTCGGTGCTCTCCAGCCATCGCCCGACCAGCAGCCACCAATTCCCAGCAATCAGCCCAGCGAGCAGCACAACGCAAAGAAGCGGCAAACGGAGCCAGCGTAACCGTCCGCGGCGTAGCCGCAGAGTTTCTTGGCCCGCAGCCGAGCTTGACCGGATCTCCGTGCGCGCGTTCATGGATGCCTGAGCACCCTTCGCCCATTCAATCCCTGGGTCAACCGGTCGCGATCAGGGTGACGAGATCGACACCTTCCTCGACAGTCTCGCCAGCGGCACAGCGGACCTCCCCGACTTCACCCGCCGTCGGCGCGGTGATGCGCAGTTCGGTTTTCATCGCTTCCAGCACAACCAGCACTTGGCCCCGGCTCACCGCCTCTCCCGGCACGACCAGTACTTGCACCACCCGCCCCGGGATCGGGGCGGCCAGGCCGCCCGCCGCACTGCTGGCGCTGGCAGGTGGCGCATGCGGATCACGGCGGCGGAATTGCCAGCGCCCGGCCGGCAAGGCGACCGAAAGCATCTCTCCATCCTTGAGGATCGGCACCCGATGGGCGACGCCATCCAGTTGCAGGAGCGCGACATCGCCCTCAATTCGCCCCGCCAGCCGATAGGCGGCCTCACCGCTCGCAAGGCACCAGCCTGCGCCGGTGCGGGTCAGGCGCAGGCAATGCAGTGTTTCGCCCTCCGCCACTTGCAGCAACAGCGTCCCCGCCCCCTGCAAGCGCCAGCCATCGACGCGCGCCCAGGGATCGGAGGGCGGGGCAGCGGGCGGCAGCAGCGCAAGAGCAGCCGCCGCGATGGCCAGCGGTGGGGCCGGCGCGGGCGGGGGAATCAGGTCAGCCGCATGCCGGGCGATGAAGCCAGTATCGAGCCGCGCCGCCCGCATGGCCGGATGCGCCACCAATCGGCCGAGGAAATCAAGATTGCTGGTGATCCCCGCCAGCCGGCATTCGCCGAGCGCCGTGCCCAAGCGGGCCAGCGCCGTCGGCCGATCCTCACCCCAGGCAACCAGCTTGGCAATCATGGGATCGTAAAAGGGCGTGATGGCATCGCCCTGCACTACGCCGCTTTCCAAGCGCAGATCGGGCGCCGCCGGCGGCAGGTGGAAGACCCGCAGCGTGCCGGTTGACGGGCGGAATTCCTTGGCCGGGTCTTCGGCGTAGAGCCGCACCTCGACGCTATGGCCGCGTGGCGCGGGCGCGTCTTGCAACGGCAAGGCCTCACCAGCTGCCACGCGCAATTGCCATTCGACCAGATCAAGCCCGGTGATCATCTCGGTCACCGGATGCTCCACCTGAAGTCGGGTGTTCATCTCCATGAAGAAGGCGTCCTCGCCCTCGACGATGAACTCAACGGTGCCGGCCGAGACGTAGCCAACCGCCTGTGCCGCCGCGATGGCGGCTGCGTGCAGTCGCTCCCGCAACGCCGGCGAGAGATCGGGAGCGGGCGCTTCCTCCAGAACTTTTTGATGCCGCCGCTGTACTGAGCAGTCGCGGGTATGGAGATGGATGGTCTGCCCTGCGGCATCGGCGAAGACCTGCACCTCCACATGGCGCGGGCGGGTCAAGTAGCGTTCCAGCAGCACGCGATCATCGCCAAAGGCGGCGTTGGCTTCACGTCGGGCCCCGGCCAGTTGGCCAGCGAACTCCTCGGGCCGCAGCACGGGGCGCATGCCCTTGCCGCCGCCACCGGCACTCGCCTTGATCAGCAACGGAAAGCCGAGGCGCACCGCGGCAGCGGTCAGGGTTGCATCATCCTGCGCGGCACCGTGATAGCCGGGTACGATCGGCACCCCCGCGGCTTCCATCAGGCGTTTGCTTTCAGCCTTGCTGCCCATGGCGCGGATCGCCGCAGCGGGCGGTCCGACGAAGGTGATACCGGCGGCTGCGCAGGCTTCCGCAAAATCGGCGTTTTCCGAAAGAAAGCCGTAGCCGGGGTGAATCGCCTCGGCGCCAGCCTGCCGCGCAGCCGCCAGGATACGGTCGGCCCGCAGATAGCTGTCGGCGGCGCGGGCCGGGCCGATCGGCAAGGCCAGATCAGCCAATTGCACGTGCTGCGCGCCAGCATCGGCTTCCGAGAAGACGGCGATGCTGCGGACCCCCATCCGGCGGGCGGTACGGATAATCCGGCAGGCGATTTCACCACGATTGGCGATGAGCAGGGAGCCGAGCATCACGCTACATCCGAAACAGGCCGAAGCGGGTCGGCTCGATCGGTGCGCCCTCTGCGGCAGCAAGACCGAGACCCAAGACATCGCGGGTCATCGCCGGGTCGATGATGCCATCATCCCACAGCCGGGCCGTGGCGTAATAGGGATCGCCCTCGCGTTCGTATTGCTCCCGGATGGGCCCCTTGAAGGCTGCTTCCTCCGCGGCCGGCCAGGCGCCACCACGGGCCTCGATATTGTCGCGGCGCACGGTTGCCAGCACCGCCGCCGCCTGTTCCCCGCCCATCACCGAAATCCGACTATTCGGCCAGGTGAAGAGCAGCCGCGGTGAAAAGGCGCGGCCGCACATGCCGTAATTCCCGGCACCGAAGCTGCCGCCGATGATGACAGTGAACTTCGGCACCCGCGTCGTGGCAACGGCGGTGACCAGCTTTGCGCCATCCTTGGCGATGCCGCCCGCCTCGTATTTCCGCCCAACCATGAAGCCGGCGATGTTCTGCAGAAAGACCAGCGGAATGTCGCGCTGGCTGCACAGTTCCACGAAATGCGCGCCCTTCAGAGCTGCTTCCGAGAACAAAATGCCATTATTGGCGATGATACCAACCGGCCGGCCCCAGATCCGGGCAAAGCCGCAGACCAGGGTGGTGCCGTAGCGGGACTTGAATTCATCGAGTTCAGAACCGTCGACGATGCGGGCAATCACCTCCCGTACCTCGAAGGGCTGGCGGAGATCGGGGGGAACGATGCCATGCAGCTCGGCCGGGTCGTAGCGCGGCGGCACCGGCCGGGCCGTGGCGGTTCGTGGCACGGGCAGTTGCATCACGATGCGGCGGGCAATGCCGAGGGCGTGCATGTCATTCAGGGCAAAATGATCGGCGACGCCTGAAAGCCGCGTGTGGACATCGGCGCCACCAAGCGCCTCGGCGGTCACCACCTCGCCGGTCGCGGCCTTTACCAGCGGCGGACCAGCCAGAAAGATGGTGCCCTGGTCGCGGACAATAATCGCCTCATCGCACATGGCCGGCACATAGGCGCCGCCGGCGGTGCAACTGCCCATGACCGCCGCGATCTGCGCGATGCCGGCAGCCGACATATTGGCCTGATTGAAGAAGATCCGGCCGAAATGCTCTCGGTCGGGAAAAATCTCGTCCTGGTTCGGCAAGTTGGCGCCGCCGCTATCGACCAGGTAGAGGCAAGGCAGCCGGTTCTGCTCCGCCACCTCCTGCGCCCGCAGATGCTTCTTCACGGTGATCGGGTAATAGGTGCCGCCTTTCACCGTCGCGTCATTGGCGACAATGACGCAGGGCCGGCCGGCAACCCGGCCGATACCGGTGATGATCCCACCCGCCGGGACCTCACCCTCATACATGCCATGGGCGGCGAGCGGTGAAAGCTCCAGAAAGGGCGCCCCGGGATCGAGCAAGCGCTCAACCCGTTCGCGGGGCAATAGCTTGCCGCGAGCAAGATGGCGCTCTCGTGCCGCCTCCGGCCCGCCTTGCGCGGCAGTGGTGGTGCGTGCGGCAAGCTCGGCCAGCAAGCCGCGCATTGCCTCGGCATTGGCGCGGAATTCGGCTCCGCGCGGGTCAATCGCAGTCTCGATCGCGCTCATGCGGTCTCGCGGAACAGCTCGCGCCCGATCAGCATGCGGCGGATCTCGCTGGTACCGGCGCCGATTTCATAAAGCTTCGCGTCGCGCAGCAGACGGCCGGTTGGGCTATCGTTGATGTAGCCCATGCCGCCAAGGATCTGGATGGCATCAAGCGCCGCCTTGGTGGCGGCCTCTGCGGCAAAGAGGATCGCACCGGCGGCGTCCTTGCGCGTTGTCTTGCCCTGGTCGCAGGCGCGCGCCACGGCATAGACGTAAGCGCGGCAGGCATTCAGGGCGGTGTACATGTCGGCGACCTTGCCTTGGATAAGCTGGAACTCACCGATCGCTTGGCCGAATTGTCGCCGCTCATGGATATACGGCACCACGACGTCGAGTGCCGCTTGCATGATCCCGAGAGGCCCGGCAGCAAGCACTGCGCGTTCATAATCAAGCCCGGACATCAGGACGCGCACGCCCTCGTTCAGCCGGCCCAGCACATTCTCGGCGGGTACCTCGCAATCCTCGAAGACCAACTCACTGGTCGGGCTACCACGCATGCCAAGCTTGTCGAGCTTCTGCGCGGGGCGGAAGCCCTTGAAGCCGCTCTCGATCAAGAAGGCGGTTATGCCCCGCGGACCAGCTTCCGGTTCGGTCTTCGCGTACACCACCAACGTTTCCGCATAATGAGCATTGGTAATCCAAAGCTTGGTTCCGTTGAGGACAAAGCGATCACCGCGCCGCTCGGCCCGCAATTTCATAGCGACAACATCCGACCCAGCGCTTGGCTCGCTCATCGCCAGCGCGCCTAAGTGCTGGCCGCTGATCAACTTGGGCAAATAGCGGCGCTTCTGCTCCGTCGTGCCGTTGCGGTGGATCTGATTGACGCAAAGGTTCGAATGCGCGCCGTAGGACAGGCCGACCGAAGCGGAGGCCCGGCTGATTTCCTCCATCGCCACGCAATGGGCGAGGTAGCCCATATTCGCTCCGCCCCACTCTTCCTCGACCGTGATGCCGTGCAAGCCGAGCGTGCCCATTTCCGGCCAGAGGTGGCGCGGGAACTCGTCGGTACGGTCGATCTCTGCGGCAATCGGCGCGATGCGGGCGGCAGCGAACCCACGCACGCTTTCGCGCAGCATGTCGACCTCCTCGCCCAGGCCAAAATCAAGCGAGGGGATGGTCAGGTTGCCGGACATGCGGGCGCCTCCTTGGTCAGAGCACGGCGCAATACGCCACGCATCACCTTGCCCGTCGCGGTCAGCGGCAAGGCATCCTGGAAAATCACCCGGCGTGGATAGCTGTGCGCGGCCAGTCGGGTCTTGACGTGGTCCTGCAAGGCGCGCGCCAGGGCGGCATCAGGCAGCACGCCGGCCGCCGGCACCACCACGGCGGTGACGGACTCGGTCCGCAGCGGATCTGGCAGGCCGATGACCGCGGCCATCGCGACAGCGGGGTGGCGCAGCAGGCAGTCCTCGATCTCGCCAGGGCCGATGCGATAGCCGGCGGAGGTAATCACATCGTCCTCACGGCCGATGAAGCGGCACCAACCATCCTCATCCATCACGCCCTGATCGCCGGTCAGCAGCCAGTCGCCTGCGAATTTGGCGGCGGTCGCCGTTGGGTCGCCCCAATAGCCAAGAAACATCACCGGGTCCGGGCGGCGGACCGCGATAGTCCCGAGCGTGCCAGCCGGCTGCACCTGCCCGTCCGCATCGACGATCGCGACGTCATGCCCAGGGACCGCGCGCCCCATCCATCCCGGACGCGCGGGCATGAGGGCGGCGCAGGAGGCGACTACGAGGTTGCATTCGGTCTGGCCGTAAAATTCGTTGATCGTCACGCCGAAGGCAGCCCGCCCCCAGTCCAGCAATTCCGCCCCCAATGTTTCTCCGCCACTGCCGATACTCCGCGGGCGGACGCCGAAGCGTGCCGGATCGGCAAGGCCGCGCATCATCTTCAGGGCCGTCGGTGGCAGGAAGGCGTTGCGCACGCCGTGTTCGGCCATCAGCCGCAGCGCAGCTTCGGGTTCGAATTTGGGCATGCGATGCGCAAGTACGGGAACACCATGGAACAGGCTCGGCAACAACACATCCAAAAGCCCACCGATCCACGCCCAATCCGCCGGTGTCCAGAACAGGTCGCCAGGCTGGGGAAACAGATCTTGCGGCATCTCAACGCCCGGCAGATGGCCCAGCAATACCCGATGGCCGTGCAAAGCCCCCTTTGGCGAGCCCGTCGTACCCGAGGTATAGATGATCACCGCTGGATCATCGGCTACGCTGTCCAGGGGGGTAAAGTCCTCGGAGGCCCGCGCCATCAGCGCGTGGAGATCTGCCGCACCTTCCCCCGCCCCATCAGCGCTCAGCACCAGGCGAAGAGCTGGTAGCCTGGCACGAATGCCGGCGAGCTTGGCCAGACCGACCGTATCGGTCACCAGCGCCGCGGCACCGCAATCCCGCAGCCGGAACTCCAGCGCTTCTTCCTGGAACAGCTGAAAGAGCGGCACCGCAATCGCGCCCAGCTTGTACGCGGCGAGATGCGCCACCGCTGCTTCCGGCACCTGCGGCAGCAACACACCGATCCGATCACCCGGGGCGATGCCATGGGCAATTAGCGCATTGGCGAGGCGGTTGGTCGCGGCACGCAGCGCATCGAAGGTGATGGTCTCCACACGGCCATCGGTGTGGCGGTGGATCAGCGCGGTACGGCCACTGCCGTCGGCCCAGGCATCGCAGCACGCGACGCCAATATTGAAGCGCGCCGGCACTTGCCAGCGGAAGGCGGCCCGGATCTCCTCGTAGGTGGTGCCGGAGGGCAGCATCAGCCAGGCACCGGCCGGGTATCGTCAATGACCTTGCCATCATTCGGCAGGCTGCCGGGTGGGACGATCTCGACTGCACAGCGCAGCTTCGTTGCCGCCTGCAGGGCAGCCTCGAGCGTTGGAGCGAGGGCCGCATCAGAGGCTTCCGCACGCAGGCACATGACGTCGCGCTCACCCTCAAGCGCGATGATCAGGCGCGCCCTGGCAACATGGGGGACAGCGCGCAGCACCTCGGCGATCTGCTCAGGCCGCACGAACAGGCCGCGCACCTTGGCCGCCTGGTCAGCCCGGCCGAGCCAGCCACGGATACGGCGATTCGTGCGCCCACATGGCGATATACCAGGCAGGATCGCCGACAGATCGCCGGTGGCAAAGCGGATCAGCGGATAATGCGGGTTCAGTGCGGTAACCAGCACCTCGCCGACCTCACCATCAGGCAGCGGATCGCCAGTGCCCGGGCGGACAATCTCGACGATCACGCCCTCATCCAGGATCAGCCCTTCACGCGCCTCACTCTCATAAGCGACCAGGCCGAGATCAGCCGTGCCGTAGCTTTGCAGCACGGTCAGCCCACGCTCAGCGTACCAGGCGCGCAAGCTCGGCAGGTAAGCCCCGCCCGTGACATGACCCAGGGCCAAAGTGCCGAGATCGAGCCCCAGCTCATCGGCTTTTTCCAAAATGGTTTTCAGGAAATCCGGCGTGCCGCTGTAGCAGCGGGGGCGCAATTGCGCAGCGGCGCGGGCCTGCTGTTCCGTATTGCCTGTGCCAGCCGGAAAGACCGGGCAGCCAAGGGCCCTGGCGCCGCTTTCCAACATGCTGCCGGCCGGCGTGAAATGATAGGCGAAGCAGTTATGCAGCAAATCGCCAGCGCGCAAGCCCGTGGCATGCAGGGCGCGGGCGAAGCGCCAGTAATCGGAACTCGGCGCCTCCGGCTCAACGATCGGTCCGGGTGAGACGAAGACGCGCGCAAGCTGGCCAAGCCGGGTCGTCACCATGCCGCCGAAGGGCGGGCTTGCGGCTTGCTGCGCGATAAGGGCCGATTTGCGCGTCACCGGCAGGCGGTGCAACGCAGCGAGCGTGCCGCATTCTGGCAGGGTCGCGTAATGGGGGGCATTCGCACGAGCCTGCGTGACCTGACGGGCCAAGGCCTGGGACAGCGCGCTTTCTCGGGCATCCTGGCTGCGGATTTCCAGATCGTCGAAATATGCGTTCAGAGCCAACGCTTCCTCCGCTTGTAGCTCTTTAGCCCCTTGAAGCTCTTGCGCTCCGCGCCGTGGCCGCCGAGGTAGAACTCCTTCACGTCCTCATTGTTCGCCAGGGAGCTGGCCGTCCCGTCGAGCACGACTTTGCCTTGCTCCATGACATAGCCGTAGCTCGCGACTGAAAGCGCCATGCGGGCATTCTGCTCGACCAACAAAATGGTGATGCCAAGATCCTGATTGAGCTGGCGGATAATGCTGAACACCTCCTTCACCAGCAGAGGTGAGAGGCCCATCGAAGGCTCGTCCATCAGTATCAGCTTCGGGCGCGCCATCAGCGCGCGGCCGATCGCCAGCATTTGCTGTTCCCCACCCGAGAGATATCCGGCCAGCCCGGTACGCTCCTTCAGGCGGGGAAAATAGGAATAGACCATCTCGATGTCGCGCTTCACCTCGCTATCCGAGCGGATGAAGGCCCCTAGGCGGAGATTTTCGAGGCACGTCATGTCGGCGATGATCCGTCGCCCTTCCATCACCTGGAAGATCCCGCGGCGGACGATGAGGTGCGGCTCGATCCCATCGATCCGTTCGCCTCCGAAGCGTATCTCGCCCCGGGTCACCGCGCCCTCCTCAGTACGCAGCAGGCCCGAGATCGCTTTCAGCGTGGTCGATTTCCCTGCGCCATTGGCGCCCAGCAGGGCGACGATTTGCCCCTCGGGGACCGCCAGGGAAAGACCACGCAAGACCAGAATGACGTCGTTGTAAACGACATCGATGTTGTTCACTTCCAGCAGCAGCGGGCCGGCACCCGCATGCGTCCGGCCCAAGCCTTCGGGTCCATTGGCCCTTAGCTGGCCGGATGCATCCGCCTTGCCTGCCGAGCTCATCGCCTTACCAGCCCAGCAACTCGCGCTTGCGCTCAAGCTCGATCGTGGCGACCGGTTGCAGCTTCATCGTGCCGTTCGCCATCAACTCCTGCACCGTGCCGTTGCTGGTATCGCCGCCCACCACTGCCCGATACAGCGCGACGCGCAACGTCCCGCGATGATCCTCGGGTGTGAAGTTGGACGCGTTGCAGACCCCTTCAAACCCCTTCGGCACCCAGTTCTGCCGCGCATAGAAGCCGTCGCGGACCCTCTCCCCGGTTAGCTCACCGCCCTTGCCGATGGCGGTTTCGACCGCCTCGGCCATCAGCATGCTCGCGCAGACACCGGCGAGGTAATGCACCGGCCGATAGGCGCGGCCCGCTGGGTCGGAGACCTTGCTGATCGCCTCCACATTCGCCATGCCGGGTGCCGCCTGGCCCCAGACGACCGCAGTGCGAACCGGGAAGACCACGCCATTGGCGGCCGCCCCGGCTGCCTTCATGGCATTCTCGTCCATGCCCCAGACATTGCCGAGAAACTGGACGTCGAGCCCCGCCGTCTGGCAAGCCCGCAGGACTGAGATATTGGAGCCTGCGGTATTCCCCAAATAGGCATAGTTGGCGCCCTGGCTCTTTAGCGTCAGGCATTGGGCAGTGTAGTCGCCAGGCGTCAGCGCAAAGACGATCGGCGGCAATACATCGAACCCGAGTTCCCTCGCCATCGCCTCACCCGCTTCCTTCGGTGAGTTCGGGTAGGGGTGGTTGCCGCCCATATGGACATATTTCGGCCGGCCCGGCTTACCCTTGGCCTTCCAGTCGTCGGCGGCCCATTTCAGCATCGCCCGCAGCGCGTCCGAATAGGACGGGCCATAGAAGAAGTTATACCCAGTCGCCTCAGCGCCCGGACGGCCGCTCTTGCCCGCGGCATCGGTCAGCGTCGCGGCGTAGGACCCGGAGACGTAGGGGATCTTGTCGCGGGTCACGAACTTCACCAGCGCTTCGGTGTCAGCAGTGCCCCAGCCCATGATGCCGACCACCCGGTCGCGGGCCCAGGCCTGATACTGGCTGACCGCACGTGGCGCTTGATAGCCATAATCCACCGCCAGCATGTTGAACTGCCGGCCCGCGACGCCGCCCTTGCCATTCAGCCAAGCAAAACTGTCATTCACACCCTGTGAAAAGGGCGTACCGACATCGCTGGTCGCACCAGACAGATCCATCAGATGCCCAAGCGTCACCTTCTGCTGGGCAAGGGCGGAGCCCGAAGCAATCGCCGCAGCGGCGATCCCGAGCATGGCACGGCGTAGCTGCATGGTTTTTCCTCCCGTTTGGTTCAGTGCGAATAGGGGTAGAGTTTCCAATAGGCCTTGATCAACCGCCAGCGCCGGGCGAGGCCATCTGGCTCGAAAATCAGGAACAGGATGATGGCGGCACCGATGGCCATCTCTCGCAGGAATGAGATGGAAGCGCCAAGGCGCAGCGCGCGGTCTATCGCCCCGCCAGCCAGCGCTGCCGCGGCGGACTGGACCACTTCCGGCAGTAAGACCATGAAAGCTGCCCCCATCAGGCTACCGGAAACGCTGCCCAGGCCACCGATGATGACCATGCCCAGGAACTGGATAGAGAAAAGAATATTGAAGGCCTCGACCGAAACAAAAAGCAGGTAGTGCGCATAGAGCGCACCCGCGATGCCCGCGTAGAAGCTGGCAATACCGAAGGACAGCGTCCGATAATACGCCAGATTGATCCCCATCACCTCGGCGCTGAGATAATGGTCGCGCACCGCTACCAGCGCGCGACCGTCCCGCGTCCGTAGCAGGTTGCTGGCAGCGACAAACATCAGGATCACGTAGGCCAGCACCACATAGAAGAATTTCTCCTCGCGGTCCGCGATCCAGCCGAAAAGAGCAAAAGGTTCGGTGATGCGCCCGGAGGTGCCACCGGTGAACCACTGCGCTCGGGCAAAGAAATCCTCCAGGATGAACTGCGCCGCCAGAGTCGCGATTGCCAGGTAGAGGCCCTTCAGTCGCGCCGCCGGGGTACCGAAGACGAGCCCGACCAAAGCTGTACCGAGCCCCGCAAGCGGAATGCAGAGGGCCACCGGAAGATGGGTCGCATCATGCAGCCAGGCGGACATAAAGGCGCCGAAACCGAAGAAGGCGGCATGGCCGATGCTGATCTGGCCGGTGAAGCCGACCAGAATATTCAGACCGAGCGCGGCAATGCCCATGATGCCGATATTGATCAGCAGGCCAAGCTCGTAGCGCCCACAGACCAGCGGTGCGCAGGCTAAAACCAGGATCCCGACCCAGAGCGCTCGGCGGCTGTTACGCGAGGGGAAGATCGTCATGTCTTCCCGGTAGTTGGCATGATACTCGCCGGCGGGAGGGCTGAGGGCCATGGTTCAGACCCGCTCGATCGCCCGGGTACCGAACAGCCCGTAGGGTTTGATCAGCAGGATCAAGATCAGCGCATAAAAGGGTGCGACAGTATACATGTTACCCCAATGCAGCCATTCGGCA
>CAITYE010000039.1 GCA_903896535.1 uncultured Paracraurococcus sp. | reverse complement strand
CGGTTCCTTGGCGAGTTCGAGTGCGGCGTGCAGCATGGCGCCCGAGGAGATGCCGATCGGCAGCCCCTCCAGCCTGGCGCAGCGGCGGGCGGCGGCGATCGCCTCGCGTTCTGTCACGCGGCGGAGGCCGTCGATGAGGGCCAGGTCGAGGACGGCGGGCTGGAAGCCGGCGCCGATCCCCTGGATGCCATGCGGCCCCGGCTCATCCCCGGCGAGTACGGCGGATTCCGCCGGTTCCACACCGATGACCCGCAGCGTCGGCCGGCGCGGCTTCAGGCCGCGGGCGATGCCGGTCAGCGTACCGCCGGTGCCGATGCCACCGATCACCATGTCGACCGCCCCGGCCGTATCGGTCCAGATTTCCTCGGCCGTAGTGGCGGCATGGATGTCGGGATTGGCCGGGTTGTCGAATTGCCGGGGCATCCAGGCATTCGGGGTTGCGGCGAGGATCGCCTCGGCGCGGGCGATGGCGCCGGCCATGCCGCGCCGTGCCGGGGTGAGTTCGACCTCGCCGCCCATCAACCGGATCATCCGCTGCCGCTCAATACTCGCACCATCGGGCATGACGACGATCAGCCGATAGCCCCGGGCGGCGGCAACGAAGGCGAGGGCGATGCCGGTATTGCCCGAAGTCGGCTCGACCAGGGTGGAACGGCCGGGGGCGATGAGGCCGGCCTGTTCGGCGGCACCCACCATGGCGAGGCCGATGCGGTCCTTGACCGAGCCAAGGGGATTGGCGAACTCCAGCTTGAGGACGAGGTCGGCGACGAGCCCATCCGCAGCGCTCAGCCGCGGTAGGCGCACGAGTGGCGTGCCGCCGACGATATCGAGGACGCTGGCGTGGATGCCGCCTGAGCCGGAGAGGCGATCAGCGGACCGGCGGCGCTTGGTGGACTCGGTCATGGCTTGCGGTACCACGCTTCTCGCCCGTGGAAAATGCCGTCTGCGAATGGCAGGCTGACAGCGCGGGAGGGGCCAGCATGCTCTACACAGAAGATCACACGCGGCTAATGGCTTCGATTCGCCGATTTCTGGCGAGCGAAATTGATCCCTATGTTGACGAATGGGAGGCGACCGAGGCGTTTCCCTCTCGTGAGGTGTTCCGCAAGGCCGGTCGCCTCGGGCTGTTCGGCATCACCAAGCCGGTTGCCTTCGGCGGCGCGGGGCTCGATTTCTCCTACTCCGTTGCGGCCGGCGAAGCGCTCGGCCATGTCAAGGCGCAGGGCGTCGGCATGGCGCTTGCGGTCCAATCGGACATGGCGACCCCGGCGCTGGCGGCGCATGGCAGCGACGCGCTGCGGGCGGAATATCTGGCGCCGGCGATCGCTGGCGAGGTGGTGGTTGCCATCGGCGTCTCCGAATCCGGGGCGGGCTCGGATGTCGCCTCCATCCGCACGCGCGCCCGGGCGGATGGTGGGGATTATGTCATCGATGGCGGCAAGATGTGGATCACCAATGGGCTGGAGGCCGATTGGGTCTGCCTGCTGGCCAATACCTCCGATGGACCATCGCATCACAATAAATCGCTGATCGTGCTGCCCTTGCGCGAGCGCCCTGGCGGGCCGGACCGGCCTGGCGTGACGCGCCGGAAGATCCGCAAATTCGGTATGTGGTGCAGCGATACTGCAGAGTTGTTCCTCGATGGCGTCCGGGTGCCACAGCGCAACCGGATCGGCGAGGAAGGCTTGGGCTTCCGCTATCAGATGGAGCAGTTCCAGGAGGAACGGCTGAATGCTGCGGCCAAACGGATCGCGGTGCTCGGCCTGATCGAGCACGTCGCCGAGTATCTGCGCCAGCGCCACGCCTTCGGCCGACCGCTGCTCGACAACCAGTTCATCCAGTTCAAGCTGGCCGAGTTGAAGACCGAGGTGGAGGCGCTCCGGGCGCTGGTTTACCAGACCACAGAACGCTACGTCGCCGG
>CAITYE010000038.1 GCA_903896535.1 uncultured Paracraurococcus sp. | reverse complement strand
GGGCTCGCCCTGGCGCTGGCGGTGTTCGAATCCGCCATCGCCAAGATGCGGGTCTTCCGGGTGCCGGAATTCCTCGGCGCCGCACTGCTGCTGGCGCTGCTGGCCGCCGCGCTGCTCTTTGTCTCGACGGGCCTGTCATGAGCTTCGGCCAGCTCCCCTACGACGTCGCGCATGTGCTGGGGGGCGCCATGCTGCTGCTCTCCTGCATGCTGCTCTATCAGCGCCGGGTCGCGGCGGTGATTACGGCGCTGGCCCTCCAGGGCGGGGTACTGGCCGCCGCCGCCGCCTGGCAGGGGTATGTGCAGGGCGCGCCGCAGCTGTTCCTCACCGCGCTGATGGCCCTGCTGGCCAAGGCGGTGCTGATCCCGCTGGCGCTGCGGCTGCTGGTCCGGCGCTTCGACCTGGACCGGACGGTGGAGACCGCGCTCGGCATCGGTGCCAGCATGCTGGCCGGCATCGCGCTGGTGGCGCTGGCGATCCTCGTGGTGCTGCCGGTGACCGGCGGCGCCCAGGCGGTGGCGCGGGAAGATCTGGCGCTGGCGCTGTCGGTCGTCCTCCTCGGCATGCTGATGATGATCACCCGGCGCAACGCCATCCTGCAGGTGGTCGGGCTGATGAGCCTGGAGAACGGGCTGATCCTGGCCGCGGTCGGTGTCGCCGGCATGCCGCTGGTGGTGGAGCTGTCGACCGCCGCGCTGGTGCTGGTGGTGCTGGTGGTGGGCGCGGTCTTCCTGCTGATGATCCGCGGCGAATTCGCCAGCACCGATACCGGCCTGGTCGAACGGCATCGGGGCGAGGCCGAATGATGCCGCTGCCCTGGATCACGGTGTTCCTGCCCTGGCTGGGCGCCGCCATCCTGGCGGCCATCCCGCAGGAAAGGCTGGCCGTGCGGGCCAATGTGGCGATCTCGGCGCTGGGCTGCCTCTGCACGCTCGGCCTGCTCGCGGTCCCGGGCGGGGAGCAGGGCTGGACCCGCATCGATGCGCTGAACCTGCCGCTGGTCATCCTGGGCGGCGTCATCGGCCTGACCACGTCGATCTTCTCGGCTGGCCATGTCAGGGCGGAAGGCTTCGATACGCTGCGGCTGCGCGGCTATCATGCCGCTTTCCAAATCTTCCTCGGGGCCCAGGCGCTGGCGCTGCTGGCCGATAACCTCGGCGTCATGTGGGTGGCGATTGAGATCGCAACCCTGGCCAGCGTGACCATGGTGGCGCTGCACGGCACCCCGGCGGCGCTGGAGGCGGCGTGGAAGCTCTTTCTGCTCTGCGGCGTCGGCATCGCCCTGGCGCTGTTCGGCACCATCATCCTCTACCTCGCCGCGCAACCCTTCGTCGGGCATGGCGATCACGGCCTGTCCTGGGTGGTGCTGCGCGGCCTTGCCGCCCGCTGCGATCCCGGGCTGCTCAACCTCGCCTTCGTCTTCCTGCTGGTCGGCTACGGCACCAAGGCCGGGCTCGTGCCGCTGCATGCCTGGCTGCCGGACGCGGAAGCCGAAGGGCCGGTCGCCATCACCGCCGTGCTGTCCGGGCTGCTGCTGAACGCGGCGCTGCATGCGGTGCTGCGGGCCAAGGCGATCGTCGGCAGCAATCCGGGCACCATCGCGCCGGGCCATCTGCTGCTGGGCTTCGGCCTTGCCTCGGTGCTGCTGGCGGCCTTTTCGCTGTGGCGGCGGCGCGATGCGCGGCGCTTCTTCGCCTGGAGCAGCATCGGCCATATCGGGCTGGCGGCGACCGCCTTCGGTCTGGGCGGGCTGGCCGGCAACCTCGCGGGGCTGCTGCACATGATCGGCCATTCGTTGTCGAAATCGGCGGTCTTCTTCGCCGTGGGCCATGCCGCGCAGCGCAAGGGCTCGCAGCAGATCGCGGCGATCGGCGGGTTGATCGCCAGCGATCCGGCGCTCGGCTGGGGGTTGGCCATCGCCATCGCCGCCGTGGCGGGGCTGCCGCCCTTCCTGCTGTTTGCCAGCGAGTTCCTGCTGGTGGTGGAAGCGGCCGCGCGCCTGCCCTGGCTGCTGGCGCCGCTGCTGGTGGGGCTGGTGGTGACGGCCATCGCCAAGATCGGCGTGCTGCAACGGCTTTGCCTGGGCGCGCCGACGCCGGATGCGCGGCCGCCGGGCCCGGTGCTGACCACGCTTGGCCCGCTCTGGGTGCATCTTGGGCTCTGCCTGCTGCTCGGCCTTGGGCTGCCCGGGCCGCTGCGGGCGCTTTTCGACGCGGCGGCAAGGATTCCCGGATGACCCCGCTGGCGATCATCGAGGCCGGCGCGCCACAGGACTGCCGCCCGCATCCGCGCTTCCTGCTGACCCGCCCGGCCTGGCAGGCGCTGACGGCAGCGCTGGCGGTGGAGGAGGCGACCGACCTGCTCTCCCTCTGGGCCGAGCCGGGGATGGTGCATGCGGCCCTCTGGACCGCCGGCCGGCTGGTGCTGGCCTCCTGCCCGGCGGCGGAGGGGCGTTACCCGGCGCTCTCCCCCGCCCGGCCCGGGGCGGTGCGGTTCGAGCGGATGATCCGCGACCTTTGGGGGCTGACCGCCACCGACGGGATCGATGCCCGCCCCTGGCTGGACCACGGCCGCTGGCCCGCGGCGCCACCCTTGGCCGCGCGCCCCGCGCCGGTGCCCTACCCGCCGCCACAGCCGGAATTCCTGGCGGTCGAGGGCGAGGGCGTGCATCAGATTCCGGTCGGCCCGGTGCATGCGGGCATCATCGAGCCCGGGCATTTCCGCTTCCATGTCCAGGGGGAGACGGTGGCGCGGCTGGAGGTGCGGCTGGGCTATCTGCACAAGGGCACGCTCTCGCTCATGCTCGGCAAACCGGCGCGCGTCGCGGCGCGCTTCGCCGGGCGGCTTTCGGGCGACGCCACGGTGGCGCATGGCTGGGCCTTCGCAATGGCCGTGGAGGCGGCGCTGAGCTTCACGCCGCCGCCGCGCGCCCTGGCGCTGCGCGCGGTGATGGCGGAGCTGGAGCGCGTCCATAACCACCTGAACGACTGGGGCTTCGTCTGCAACGACGCCGCCTTCGCCTATCCCCATGCCCGCTGCGGCGTGCTGCGAGAGGGCGTGCTGCGCGCGGCGCGCGAGGCCTTCGGGCACCGGCTGATGATGGACCGCGTGGCCCCGGGCGGCGTGACGGACGACCTGACCCCGGCCGGCATCGCCGCAATCGGCGCCGCGCTTGGCAAGGTCGCCGAGGATATTCCCGCCTTGCGAGCGATCTATGAAGGCCATGCGAGCCTGCAGGATCGGGTGGTCGGTACCGGGATCGTCGCGCCCTCGCTGGTCGCCCGCTTCGCCGCGGGCGGGCCTGTAGGGCGCGCGTCCGGCCGGCGCTTCGATGCACGGGCCACGCCGGGCTATGCCCCCTATGCCGCGGCGCGCGTGCCAGTGCTGGCCGCCGGCGATGTCGATGCGCGGGTGCGGATCAGAATCGCCGAGTTGGAGGAATCGCTCCGCTTGATTGAGGCGTTGCTCGCTGACCTGCCGGCGGGCGAGATCCTGGCGCCGCTGCCGCAGCGCGGCGGCGAGGGGGTGGGGGTGACGGAATCCTTCCGCGGCGAATGCCTGCATTGGGTGGCGCTGGATGATGGCGGGCTGGTGCGCGCGGTCTTCCCGCGCGATCCGTCCTGGCTGCAATGGCCGCTGCTGGAAGCGGCCATCGAGGGCAACATCGTCGCCGACTTCCCGCTCTGCAACAAGAGCTTCAACTGTTCCTATAGCGGTGTGGATCTATGAGCGGCCGTCCCTTGCAGAAGCTGCTCTGGCCGCGCCTGGCGCGCGGGTTGTTCAGCCGGCCGCTGACCGATGCGGCGCCGAGCCCGCCGCCCGAGATCGCCGCCGCGCTGGCCGAGCGGCTGGAGCAGGCGTCGCAGCGGCGGCTGGGACGCAGCCTGGCCATCCGCCAGGTGGATGCCGGCAGCTGCAATGGCTGTGAGCTGGAAATCAACGCGCTGAACAGCGTCATCTATGATCTGGAGCGCTTCGGGCTGCGCTTCGTCGCCTCTCCCCGCCATGCCGATGTGCTGCTGGTGACCGGGCCGGTCACGCGCAACATGCGGGAGGCCTTGCTGCGCACCCGCGCCTGCACGCCGGAGCCCTGCTGGGTGGTCGCGGCCGGGGATTGCGCGGTGGATGGCGGGGTCTTCAAGGGCAGCTACGCGATCGAAGGCGGCGTCGGCGACGCGCTGCCGGTCGATCTGGTGATCCCCGGCTGCCCACCGACGCCGACCCAGCTGCTGGAAGGCCTGCTGGCGCTGCTGGACGCGCAGCAGCCGGCGCGGGCAAAAAAATAGGCCGGCTGGATCGCTCCAGCCGGCCCATGGCAACCGCGAGGGCGCCAGTCTGGCGTCGGCCTGCCGGGAAATGGCCTTCGCCGCTACGCCGCCCATCGAAGCCCCGAAGGGCGACAGGCGCGCAGTCGCAGCGTCGCGCACCTCATCTATGCGGGAGGTGTGAGCCGGCTTAAACTCTCGCAATCTGTTGCGGCGCGGCGTGGATTGCCGCCCAGACCCGTTCCGGGCTGGCGGGCATCTCGATATGCCGCACGCCAAGCGGGCGCAGCGCATCGACCACGGCGTTGATCAGCACGACGACGGCGCCGACCGTCCCCGCCTCCCCCGCGCCCTTGACGCCGAGCGGGTTGGTCGCGGTCGGCACCGGATTGCTTTTCACCAGGAAGTCGCAGAGCTCATCGGCGCGGGGCATGGCGTAGTCCATGAAGCTCGCGGTCAGCGGTTGCCCGTCGCGATAGATGATCGATTCTCCAAACACTTGGCCGAAGCCCTGCACGATCCCGCCATGCAGCTGCCCCTTCAGCAGCAGCGGGTTGATCACCGTGCCGACATCATCGACGACGACGTAGCGAAGCAGCTCGGTCGCCCCGGTCTCGGGGTCGATCTCCACTTCCGCGACATGGCAGCCATTGGGGAAGGTGCCGTCCTGCGGGCGGGTGACAAGCGCGGCCCCGAGACCAAGCTCGGCGCCATCGGGCAGCGCGCCGGGGACGTAGCTGGCCCGCGCCAGCGCCTCGATCCCGATGCCGCGATCGGTGCCCGCCACGCGGAAGACGCCGTCGGCGAACTCGATATCCCCAGGTGCTGCTTCCAGCAGATGCGCCGCGATCTCCCGCCCGCGGGCGATCACCTTCTGCGCCGCGCCGACCAGCGCGCCGCCGGCGGCCACCATGGAGCGCGAGCCAATGGTACCGCGGCCATGCGCGATGATGTCGGTATCGCCGAAACGGATCTGCACGCGGTCCGGCGGCAGGCCCAGCTGGCTGGCGGCGATCTGGCGGAACACCGTCTCATGCCCCTGGCCGTGATTATGGCTGCCGACCAGCAGCGTCGCGCTGCCGCCCGAATCGAAGCGGATCTCCGCCCCTTCCTCCAGCGGGCGGCGATGCGGGCCGCCGGCGATCTCGATGGCATTGGCGATGCCGATGCCGCGCAGCTTGCCGCGCGCCTGGGACGCCGCGCGCCGCGCTGCGAACCCCGCCCAGTCGGCGGCGGCCAGCGCCTGGTCCTGGTTCCGCTCGAACTCGCCGCAATCATAAGTGTAGTCGAGCCCGGTGCGGAACGGCATCTGCGCGGGCGCGATCAGGTTCATCCGGCGCAGCGCAACGCGGTCGATCCCCATCTCCTCGGCGGCGAGGTCGATCAGCCGCTCCATCAGATAGATCGCCTCCGGCCGTCCGGCGCCGCGATAGGGGGCGGTCGGCTGGGTATGGGTGAAATACCCCGTCACCTCGGTGCAGATCGCCGGCGTGCGGTAGACGCCAGCCAGGCCGCCGACATTGTTGGTGGAGGAGACCGGCCCCTGCCAGGCGAGATAGGCGCCCAGATTGGCCACCGTCGTCACCCGCATCGCCAGGAACTCGCCGCTGGCCGAGAGCGCCAATTCGGCGCTGGAGACCACGTCCCGGGCATGGCTGTCCGACAGGAAGCTTTCGGTGCGCGTCGCACTCCAGCGCACGGTGCGGGAGAGGCGCCGCGCGGCGATCAGGCAGAGCACATGTTCGGGGAAGGGGCTTTCCTTCATCCCGAAGCCGCCGCCGACATCGGGGCTGATCAGCCGCAGCCGGTTGGACGGGATGCCGAGCGCGAATTCGGCCAGCTCATTGCGCATCACATGCGGCAGCTGGGTGCCGACGGTCAGCGTATAGCGCTCCGCCGCCATATCGTAGCTGGCAAAGCAGTTGCGCGGCTCCATCGGATTGGCGGAAAGCCGGGAGATACGGGTCTGCAGCCGCGTGACATGCGCGGCGCGGGCGAAGCCGGCGGCCACCGCCGCTGCATCGCCCAGGCGGAAATGGAAGCATTCATTGTCCGGCGCTTCCGCTGGCCAGACCGCCGGGCCGCCGGCGGCGGCCGCCACCACATCCGTCACCGCCGGCAGGGGAGCGTAATCGACGAGGATCTGCTCTGCGGCATCTTGCGCTTGGGCAGGCGTTTCCGCGATGACCGCGGCCACGGCATCGCCAACATGGCGCACCGCTTCGGCCGGCAGCACCCGCCAGGGCGGCTGCACCAGCGGCCCGCCACCGCGGCGCTGACGCGGCGTCACGCAACGCAGCAGCCCCGGCACGTCGAGATCGGCCGCCGTCAACACTGCCAGCACCCCCGGCATGGCCCGCGCCGCGGTCGCGTCGATACCCCGGATGCGCGCCGCGGCGTGCGGGGAGCGCAGGACGTGCAGCCAAGCGGCATCGGCCGGGGCGAGGTCATCCACGAACCGCCCGGCGCCACGCAGGAAGCGGCCATCCTCCACCCGCCGCAGCGGCGCGCCGATGCCGTAGACGGCGATGCTCATGCGGGAATCCTCACCGGCAGGTCGGTATAGCCATGGACGAAGGAGGAGAAGACGCGCTTCGGCTCCCCCACCACCTCGATGCGGGGGAAGCGGCGCAGGATCTCCTCCCACAGGATGCGCAGCTGCAACTCCGCCAGCCGGTTGCCGACGCAGCGATGGATGCCGAAGCCGAAGGAGAGGTGCTGGCGCGCCCGCTTGCGGTCCACCAGGAAACGGTCCGGCGCCTCGATCGCGGTCTCGTCGCGATTGCCGGAGATGTACCACATCACCACCTTGTCGCCGGCGCGGATGCGCTGGCCATGCAGCTCGGTATCCACCAGCGCGGTGCGCCGCATATGCGCCAGCGGCGTCTGGTAGCGGATGATTTCCGGCACCGCGCTGTCGAGCAGCGCGGGGTTGGCCTGCAGCTTGGCGAACTCCCCGGGATTCTCGTGCAGGAACAGCACGCCGCCGCTGATCGAGTTGCGCGTGGTGTCGTTGCCGCCGACGATCAGCAGGATGAGGTTGCCGAGGAACTCCCTGGGCGTCATGCCCCGCGTCGCTTCCCCGTGCGCGAGCATGGAGATCAGGTCCGGGCGCGGCGGCGCGTTCACCCGCTGGTTCCACAGCGCCGTGAAATAGGCCAGGCACTCCGCGAAGATCGCCTCGCGCGTCGCCTCGCTGTCCACGTGCCCGCCGGCGCCGGCGATCATGGTCGCGCTGTCCGACCAGTAGCTGAGCTTGCGGCGATCCTCGAAGGGGAAGTCGAACAGCGTCGCCAGCATCTGCACCGTCAGCTCGATCGAGACATGCTCGACCCAGTTGAAGGTCTCCCCGCGCGGCAGCCCGTCCAGGATGTGGCAGACCCGCGCACGGATCAGGTCCTGCAGCCGGGCGAGGTTGCCCGGTGCCACGATGGGCTGCACCACCTTGCGCTGCTCGTCATGCTTCGGCGGGTCCATGGCGATGAACATCGGCAGCTCAAGGCCCTTCGGCCGGTCGCGGATGCTGATGCCGCCAAAGCCGCTATCGGAGGAGAAGGCCTGGGGGTTCAGTTCCACCTGGACGATGTCCTTCCAGGTGGTCACCGACCAATAGGGGCCAAAGAAGGGGCTTTCCGCGAAATGCACCGGCGCGTCGCGGCGCAGCCGGGCGAAATAGGGCCACATCTCATCGGCCTGAAACAGGCCGGGGTGGCTGGGATCGAGCGCCGCGAGCGGCGTGGTCCAGGCGGGATGGTCGGTGGCCACGTGCATGGCGCTCCCCTCTCGTTAGTGCTGCGCCTCTGGCATCCGCACCACCAGCCCGTCGAGGGCCGCAGTCACCTGGATCTGGCAGGCGAGGCGGGAGTTGGCCTGGGCGGTCGAGGCGAAGCTGACCATGCTTTTCTCCTGCGCATCCGGCGTGCCGGTGCGCCCCAGCCAGGCCGGATCGACGAAGACATGGCAGGTGGCGCAGGCGCATTCGCCGCCGCAATCGGCGTCGATCCCGGGGATGGCGTTATCGACCGCGCCCTGCATGACCGAATGGCCCAGCGGGACCTCGACCTTATGTTCGCGGCCATTGTGTTCGATGTAGGTGATCAGGGGCATGGCGGGTCCTCGTGCGATGCTCAGCCGGTCAGGCTTTTCAGGTCGATGCCGGAATCCCCCAGCGCGCCGGGCGCGATCCGCGCGCCCTTGGCGACAAGCTGGCGGCCGGCCATGAAATCCGCCGGGGCATTCACCGCCTCCAGCGCCAGGACGCGATCATGGACGTCGAGGTGAAAGACGCAGAAGCTCCCCGCCCGGGGATCGCCGCGCACCACGCTGACGGCGGTATCGAAGGCGAGGCCGGCCATTTGCAGGCGCAGATCGTACTGGTCTGACCAGAACCAGGGGATCTCCGGCACCGGCGCCGGGCGGCCGCAGATCGCCGCCGCCGCCTGCTTGGCCTGCTCGATGGCGTTCGGCACGCTTTCCAGCCGGTGCCGCCGGTGGTCGTAATGCGGCAAAGGGCGGCGCGTGCAGTCGCCGATCGCGAAGATCGCCGCATCCTCCGTGCGCGCTTCCAGATCCACCAGGATGCCGTTGTGGCAGGGCAGGCCGGCCGCGTGGGCCAGCGCCTCGTTCGGCAGCGCGCCGACGCCGACCAGGACGGCATCGGCGGCGATCGCCGCGCCATCGGTCAGCCGGACCCCGGCGGCGCGCCCATCCTGCGCCAGGATTTCGGCAACCCCGGCGTCGCAGACAATCCTGACGCCATGCGCCGCATGCGCGGCGGCGAGAAAGCCCGAAAGCTCCGGCCCGGCGACGCGCGCCAGCACCCGCGCCTCGCGCTCAATCACCGTGACATCGGCACCGAGCGCGCGGGCGGAGGCCGCGACCTCCAACCCGATATAGCCGCCGCCGATAATCGCCAGTCGTTGGCCTGGGCGAAGCGCGGCCTGCAACGCATCGGCATCCGCCGCGTTGCGCAGGGCCAGCACCCCCGGCAGGTCGTGCCCCGGGACCGTCAGCGGCCGGGCATGGGCGCCGGTGGCCAGGATCAGCGCGGTATAGTCCAGCGTGCTGCCATCGCCGAGCCGCACCTGCCGCGCCGCCCGGTCGATCCCGGTGACACGGGTGCCGAGGCGCAGCGTGATCGCTTGCTTTTCATAGAAATGCGGTGGGCGCAGCGCGAGGTTTTCCGCCTTCGCCTCCCCCTTCAGCCAGGCTTTCGAGAGCGGCGGGCGCTGATAGGGCGGGAGCGGTTCCTCGCCCACCAGCACGATCTCCCCCTTCCAGCCATATTGGCGAAGGAAGGCGGCGGCCGACCCGCCGGCATGTCCGGCGCCCGCGATAATGATGCGCGGCGGCTGGCTCACGCGGGCTCCTTCCCTGGATCTGGGCGGATCACAGACCGAAGGCGGGCTGGCGTCAAGGAAAGCAGGCGGGGTCGGCGAGCAGTGGCGGGTTCACGTTCTGGTAATAAAAAGGGCGTATCTTCCTAACACGGGGGACCTTCCCCGGGCGCCCGCGTCGGGGCGCGACAGGCGGGTCCGCCTCAAGTCCTCAAGGTTTGAGAAATTCGCGGCAAAACGCCCGCTGTTGCAATCGCTTGCCGCCCGGGCACCGGCGGTTTTAAGCCGTCTCAAACCTTCAATGCTGCTAGAGCGCGATGCGTTGAGGCGGAATCGCCGAAGGCGCTGAATCGCGCGATCCAACACATGCTAGAGCGGGCTGCGTGAACGCATGTGAACGCAGCATGCTCTAGCCTGTTACTGCGCCAGCTTGCTCCGCAGCCGGTCGCGCAATGCGGCGGCCATGGCGGTCTGCTGGGTCAGCCCCGACTTCTCGAACAGCGTCACCGCCGTATCGGCATCGCGGAGCGCGAGTTCGACGTTGACCCGCCGATTGCTGTGCGCAGCCAGGGATTCCCGCGCCATCGCCAGATTGTAGCGGGAGCTGGCGGCATAAAGCGGCGCCCGCGCCGGCGTCCGTTCGGTCAGCGCGGCCTCGAAGGCCACCACCGCGTCTTCCTGCAGCGCCGGCCGCTTGTCCCGCTCCCCCAGCAGCCAGAGCGCGGTGCCGAGATTGTTCTGCGTCCCCGCCCAGGCGAGCGGGGCGACCTCCCGCTGGATGCCGTCCAGCGCGGCGCGATAGGCGCTGACGGCCTGTTCGAGCCGGGAGGTGCCGGTTTCGGTTTCGGCCAGCCCGATCAGCACATTGCCGTAGTTGTTCCGCACCATCGCCAGGCCGAAGCGCTGCCGGTTTGCGGGCCAAGCCTCCTGCGCCGCGCGAAAGGCCGCGGCTGCCTCCTCCAGGACCACTGTCCCGCCCTCCCGCGCGCCAAGTTGGGCGAGGGCGAGGCCGAGGCTGTTCTCCGCCCGCGCCCATTCGAGCGGCAGACCCTCCCGCGGCAAGGCATCAAGCGCACCGCGCGCCACCTCCACCGCGTGTTCGAGGCGCGCCGTGCCGGGTTCGCGTTCCCCCAGCCCGCGCAGCGCCTCGGCGAAGCCGAGCTGCGCCTCGCCCCATTCCTCCGGCAGCAACGCCCGCGGCAGCACGCCGAGCGCGGCGCGATAGGCGGCGACTGCCTCACGCAGCGGCGCCGGGCCGGGGTCCTGCCGGGCGCTGGCGGTCAGCGCGGCGCCGAGCCCCATTTGCGCCGCGGCCCAGTCGAGCGGCGCGCGGTCCCGTGGAATCGCCTCGAGCGCGGCGCGGTAGGCGGCCAGCGCCTGGGTGGCACGCTCCGGCTTGACCTCCCACTCGCTGAGGGTGAGCTGCGCCTCGCCCAGCTCGGCCTGCGCCGCGCCCCAGGCCAACGGCGCCGTCTGGCGGTTAAGCCGCTCAAGCAGCCAGCGCCATTGATCAATGGTCTTCAGCAGGGCCTGGCGGTCGTCGGTCTGCAGGGCCAGGGTTTGCAGCGCCCGGTTCGTCGGGCCGATCAGGTCGCGCCGCGTCGTCGCATCGAAGTCCGGCGACGGCACGATGAGCACCTTCTCCAGCGCGACCAACCGGGTGCGCATCAGCGGCAGGACCGCCCGGACCCGCGCGGCCTCCGTCCGGGGCAGGGCAGCCAGGGCGGCGGCCTGCAAGCCGCTCGCCAGCTCGGCATCCAGCGCGGGTTGCAGCAAGGCGCCGGCGAGCCGGATCGGCGCCCGGCCATCGGCGACTGGCTCCCCCGACCCGCGGAAGTTGATCCGGTAGGTGGCCGGCGCCTCGACCTCGCCCGTCAACAGCAGGTTGGCGCGCCGCTCCGCAAGCAAGTCGCCCACCGCCTGGGCCGAGGTGTTGGGGTCGAATTCGCGGCAGGTGGTCAGCGCGGTGAAGCCGGACAGGCCGGCAAAGGCCCCGCCCACCTTGGCCGTCGCCCGGCCATCGGCATCCCCGCTGAGCCGCGTCACCAGCACCGTCACCCGCTGCGCATCAGCGACCGGGGTGCGGCCGAATTGCCGCCGGGTCCATTCCTTGACGTCGCAGGCATAGGGCAGGCGGTCGCCGATGGTCGCATCGAAGGCGGTCTCCGCATGTTCGCGCAGCAGGCCGGCGGCGAGCCAGCCGGCGAGGCAGAGGCCGGCAATCCCGGCCGCGATCGCCGCCGGTCGGCGCCAGTGGCCGGGCGGCGGCAGTCGCGCCTCGGCCCCAGCAAAACGGGCCGTAAGCGCGGCGGAGAGGCTGGCCGGCGGCTCTGGCAGGTCTTCCAGCAATTGCCGTTGCAGGCCGTCGAACGCAACCAGGAAGGCCGGGTCGGTGCGACCGCGGCGGACCAGCAGCGCACCGAACCAGTCGAGCCAGCGCGGCTGGGTATCGCCGATGCCGGCGCGGAAATGAATGTTGAAGCCCTGCGGAAAGCGGGCCTCCCAGTCCTCCGGCAAGGTCGGCTGGAAGCCTTCGGCGATCTCGCGCAGTACCGCCGTCTCGATCATGCGGGCAGCAACCGCCTGGCGGCGGACCGCCGGCTCGTCTTGCGGGGCAGGTGCGAGGATGCGCTGGAGCGCCACCTGCGTGGCAGGGCTGAGCTGCGGCGCGGTCGGCGTTTTGCCCCGCCGGCCGGCGGCGGCCAGCAGGCGGCGGGCGCGGCGGATGAAAAGCTTGGCTTCCGGATGCGGCTTGCCGAAATCGAGCAGCACCTGATCGAAGGCCGCCAGCTGCGCCTGCCGAATGCCTGCGGCGAGCACCGGATCGGCCGCGGGCAGCGCAGCCTCGGCACGGCGCAGCAGGGCGCAGAACTGGCGGTCGGTGAGAGGTTGGCCCTGGTCGGCGAGGCCCGCCGCGATCACCCAGGCGAGGCCACCGGTCGCGCAGAGGCCAAAAGGGGTCGCTGCCCCAGCCTCACCCGCGGGGGACTGCATATCGGCCATGGGATCTCCGTTATCGAATAACGCAAAGCCTATATGCCGAATAGATTACGAAATTACAGCCCCGTACTACGGGACGCGGAGCGGGGCGTTACCCGGCCAGTACCTGCATCAGCCAAAGCGTCCCGACACCGACGGCGATCGAGAGGGCAAGGCGACGCAGCTGCCATTGCGCCAGCAACACCGCCGCCCCGGCGACCCAGCCGGCCCAGCCCAGCTGCGCAAAAACCGGCGCGAGGAAGGCGATGAAGATGCAGCCAGGCAGGTAGTGCAGCATCTGCTGCACAAAGGGCGGCGGCCGGATCGCCCGGAGGATCGCATAGCCGCCGGCGCGGCAGAGATAACTGGCCAACGCCATCCCCAGGATGGCGAGCAGCACATCGGGACGCAGGCTCATGCGGCGCGGCGGTCCCTGAAGGCGCCGGCCGCCGCGCCGGCGAAGGCGCCCGCCAGCACCGGCCAGGGCGCCCCGAGCCCGGCGCCATGCACCAGCAGCGCCGCAACGCCCGCGATGATCCAGGGCAGCAGCTCGGCCGGGCCGCGCCAGATCGGCACGAGGATGGCCAGCAGCGCGGCCGAGGAGGCAAAGAAGACCGGATGCCCAGGGGGCAGCTTCAGCGCCGCGCCGAAGACATGCCCGAAGGCGCACATGGTCATCCAGTTCAGCCACATCACCAGGGCGACGCCCAGCAGGAACGCGGCGTCGCGTCGCCCGGCGCGCTGTTCGGCGACGGTCAGCGCGAAGGCATTATCCACCAGAAAGGCCAGTGTCCCCCAGCGCCGCCAGCCGCTCACCCGGTCCAGCAGCGGCGCCAGGGCCGCGCCCATCGGGGCCATGCGGAGGTTGATCACCAGGCAGGCGAGCGTCGCGGCCAGGATCGGCGCCGGGTCGGTCCAGAGCTGCAGGGCAACCAGCTGCGCCGTGCCGGCGAAGACCAGGCCGCTCATCAACAGCGTCTCGACCAGCGACAGCCCACGCTGGTCGGCCGCCATGCCGACCACGAGGCCGAAGGGCGACAGGCCGAGGGTGATCGCCAGCGCCGCCCGGGCGCCGCGATGGAAGCCCTGGCGGGTGAAGCCGCGGCGCTCGGCCAGCGGGTCGGGGATAGGCTCGCTCACCCGAGGCTCTGTAGAGCAAGACGCGCCCCGCTGGCATCCCGGGATGCGCGGTCGCTGCACGGGCGCTGCGTCTACGGTCGGGCGGGGTGCCGGTGCCCCGCCGCTAGAACAGGTTACCTTCGTTGGGTTAGATCACCTTGTGATCCATCTCAACGAAGCCTGCTCTAGCCTCAGGCCGCCGCCGCTGTTGCCAACCCTGGCCGATCGCGCCGCGCAGTGGCTTGCCGCCGCACGGTGCCAAGGCCGCAGAGACCGGCGATGAGCAAGCCCATGGACGCGGGCTCGGGCACGATGGTTTCGGTGATCGGGGTCTGCGTGCCGGTGAAGTGGCCGGCGCTGCTGAAGGTAAGGCCTGTGACGAAGGCAGTCGTGTTGGTTGGATCGAGCGCGGCCGCGGGATCGATGCCGAGCACCTTGAACTTCGTGACCCCGCCGGGGCCAAAATCGAAGACCGCGCCGGCCGCCCAGTCATGGGCGAGCAGGAACGCTTGATCGGCGCCATCGTAGCCGTAGACGTCGTAGTGGCTGTTGCCGATCACCGGCAGCACAAGGCTGGCGAAGTTCGGATCGCCAGTACCGGTCTGATAGACATAGCCGACGGCAATGGTGGGGTCGAACCAGTACCGGGTGCTCGCAGCGACTGTGACATCGAATTTATAGGCGCCGTTAGCAGTGATGACGGGCAGGTTGACCGGCGGGCCGCCGGTGTTGGTGGGCGTAAAATCCGCATAGACGCGCGACAGCGCGTAGACATTGGTATTGCCGAGATCGGTGCTGCCGCCGTCGCGGGTCTGCAGGGCGCTGATCTCAATTGAGTAGTTATGCCCGAGCGAGAAGGCGTAGCCTGGCACCGTGAAATCAGCCGGGGAGACGGTGTAGGAGGACGCGCTGGGCAGCAGGTTGAGGTTGACCACCTGGCCGTTATTGAGGGGCCCCTTGCTGGAATCAGTGTTGATCAGCGCCTTGTCGTAGATGTTTACACGATAGCCGTTCACCGTTGTGTCGGTGGGCGCGGTCCAGGCGAAGGTCGGGGTCGCGCTGTCGCCAGAGAGGGTGATGCCGGTGACGAAAGGCGTCTCGGTCGCACCGGTCGGGAAGCTGAGGGTACGGCTCGCAGTATCCCCACCATTGGTGAAGCGGAGCGTCCAGGGGCCGAGCAAGGCCGGATCATAGCTGATATTCCGAGTGAAAAAATTCGGAATCGCCGGACCCGGGATGAAGGTGATGGTTCGGGTAAACAACGCATTCGTGTCGAGCCTAGTCGTGATCGCAAGGCCGGTGGTGCCGTTATCGCCATTCGGGGTGACAGAGGTCGCGCCGAAGCGGATCAGCTGGCCCGCCGCGAAGCCGAGCGAGTTTTGGCCAACATTGTAAAGCTGCAGGAAAGCCCCGCTGACCGAGACCGTGGAGGCGGCCGCCGGAACGCTGGCGGCGACGGTGGCGATGAGGCTGGGGAGAAGCAGGCGGCGCAAGAGAGAGGTCGGCGACACAGGAGGTTTCCTTCTGCCAAAGATAGAATATGAATAAAAATATAAATGCGCCAAGAAAAGTCAATGAAAGGAATATTCTGTTATAAAATTGAATTAGAAGCATTTTCAAGTTGCGCCGCCGTCCTCCAGACCCGTCCCGACCTTGGCCGGACGGTCCCCGCGCTCGGGCGCAGCCCTTGACCGCAACGGCCGCCCCGCCTTGGTTGATGGGAGAACACGGACAGGGGAAACGCGAATGCTCGATCTTATCGGCAAGGTCGCCTTCATCGCCGGCGCGGGCTCGGTCGGTGAGGGCTGGGGCAATGGCAAGGCGACGGCGGTGCTGATGGCCCGCCAGGGCGCCAAGGTCTACGGCACCGACCTGAACCCGGCCGCGCATGCCGAAACCCAGGCGATCATCGAAGCCGAGGGCGGTACCTCCACCATGCGCACCGTGAACATGACGATCGCCGCCGAGGTCGAGGCGGCGGTCGAGGAGTGCCTCGCCCGCTTCGGCCGCATCGACATCCTCGTGAACAATGTCGGCGGCTCCGCGCCCGGCGATCCCGTCTCCATGACCGAGGAGGTGTGGGACGGCCAGATGGACCACAACCTCAAGACCGCTTTCCTCGGCTGCAAGTACGTCCTGCCGGCGATGGTCCGTCAGGGCGGTGGGGCGGTGGTGAACATCTCCTCCGTCGCCGGGCTTTCGCACCAGGTGGGTGGTCGCACCAATGTGGCCTATGCCGCGTCCAAGGCGGGCATCATCGCCTTCAGCCGCTCCACCGCCATCGCCTATGTCACCCAGGGCATCCGCGTGAACACGGTGGTGCCGGGGACCATGCACACGCCGCTGGTCGAGCATCGCCTCGCCAAGCAGCTCGGTGCCAACGATGCCGCGGCGCTGATCGCCAAGCGCCATGCCAGCGTACCCATGGGCCGCATGGGCGATGCCTGGGACATCGCCCATGCCGTGCTGTTCCTCGCCTCCGACGAGGCGCGTTACATCACCGCCACCTCCCTCATCGTCGATGGCGGGCTGACCGCGGCGCGGCCGGGCTGAGCGCTACTGGATGCCGAGCTCCTCCCGGAATGTCGGGTCGTTGAAGTTGAACAGGCGGGTCGGGTAGCGCCCGCCATATTCGGGGGCGGAGAGGGTGACGCGCGTCTCTCTCCCCTGCGCGTCCTTCACCACCCATTGCCGCAACTCGAACGGGTCCTCGGCGAAGACCAGCGTCAGCTCGCCTTCCGCCGGCCGCGCGGTGCGGTAGACCGAAATCCGGACCAGGCCCGGCGCCCGGGTCACGCTGCTCACGGTCACATCGCCCGACAGGCGCACCTGATCCGCCAGCAAAATGCCAAGCGGGGTCGAGCTGACGGGCACCACCGTCGGCTGCTTCAGCGCCTTGTCGAAGTAGAAGAACTGGCCATGGCTGGCGACCATCAGCAGCGGCTCCGGCGGGTCGTATTCAAAGCGCATGTAGCCCGGCCGCACGATCCAGCCGGTGCCCTCGGCCGAAGCGCCATTGCCGGCAATCTGCAGGAAGCGCGCCTTCAGGCTGCCCAGCCGTTGCAGCCAGACCTCGGCGCGGGCGATATCGGCGCGGTCACGCTCGCTCAACCCCCGCGGCTGTGCCGCAGCCGCCGCGGGCAGCACCGCAAGCCCGGCCAGTAGCCGGCGGCGGGGCAGGCGCGGGGTCATCGCGGCACCCCCCGCAACCCCTCGGGCAGCGCCGGCATGCCACCGCCACCGCCACCGAACGGCAGGCGCAGCCCGTCCGGCAGCGCCAGCGGGCGGAAATCAGCGGGCGGGCGGAAGCGCGCGGGGTCTTGCCGGGCATAGCTGACCTGCGTCGCCTCCAGCGCCCCAGATTGCCCGCCGGCACGGCCGCTGCTGCGGAGCATGACGCCATCGGCGGTCAGGCAGGTCTCCCCCTGGCTGGCGCCGGCGCTGCGGGCATCGTCCAGCCGCCAGAGCGTACAGGCCAGCCCGGCGACCCGGCGTTGGCCCAGCCGCGTGAACTTCGCCCCCGGCGGCGGTTCGCTGGGCAGGGCGAGCCCGCCGGGCAGCGCATTGGCCGGCAATTCCAGCAGCGATCGGGTGCCGGGATGCACCATGGTCAGCTTCTGGCTGGCGAGGTTCAGGATGCCCCAGGCCGGCCCGGGCGGTTCCACCCGCAGCTTGCGCTCCCCCGCCAGCCAGGCGAGGCGGAGTTCCACCCCCGTATTGGGGCCGCCGGTGACGCGATAGGTCACGTCCACATCGCGGGTCGGCAGGAAGACCGGCCGTTCCTCCGCCGCCCGGGCGGGGCCGGCGGCCAGCAGGCCAAGGCCGAAAATGAGGCGGGCGAAGCGACGGGACATAAGGCCAGGGTTTACGCCCGCCGCCCCGGCGGGGGAAGCGGCGCAAAGCCGCGTCCTGCGGGGGGTTCGTGGGTTTCGGACAAATCCCCGGCAGGGGCCAGGGCCGGGGGGGCTCGGGCGGCCGCCTGCCCGGCCGCGCCAGGGCGCCGGGCCGCGTGTATCCAGGCTTTGGTGGGTTTCGGACAAATCCCCGGCGGGGGCCAAGCGGGCGGTCAGGCGGGTGCCATCGCAGCCGCCGCCCG